>RFFU01000096.1 GCA_003697085.1 Candidatus Hydrogenedentota bacterium | reverse complement strand
GAGTTTGGCGAGGAGCCGGGGGATCTCCTCGGGGGGGTTTTGAAGATCGGCGTCGAGTGTGACGACGACGCGGCCGCGAGCGTGATCGAACCCCGCCGCCAGGGCGGCGGACTGCCCGTAATTGCGCCGCAGAACGATGACGGAAACGTTGATTTCTGTTTCCGTGTTCCGTACCGCAGCAACGCATTCGGCCAGCAAACCCGGGGTCCGGTCGGTCGAGCCGTCATCGACATAAAGAATTTCCGTTTCTCCTTCGATCTTTCGCAGCACGGAAAGCAGTCGTTGATGGAGCCGTTCGATATTCTCCTCTTCGTTGTGAACAGGAACGACGACCGAGAGAGCCGGCTGTGGATTTTTGCTTTTCCTCTTCCCGAACATTCTTACGCCTCCAGCAAGGATATAGGAAATTCATCGGCGGCGAAGAAGGATCGAACGAAGGGCGCCGCGATCGAGGAACGAATCGTCTCGATGGCGTTTCGGTGGCCCCAGACGAACCGTTCGACGGAGTTGAAGGCTGGAACGAGGTCTTCGGGAAGGAGACGATCTCGCCCGGCGGCGACGGCGGCGGCGGCGGCGTACCACCGAAGTGCGCCGAGGGCCCAGATCAGTTCGCGGATTCCCCGGGCCGCCGGGACCGTGAAGACGGCGCGCCGCCAGAGCGCCTCGCGCACGTAACGAAGAAAGGCCTCGAGCAGAAACGCCGGCTTCGGTGCGGCCAGAATCCGCTCGATTCTCTCCACGTCGACGATCTTCCGCTCCATCGTCGGAACGGAGAGCGTCCCGCGCCGCGACAAGAGACGGTATCCGTAGCGGATGCCCTTCCAACCGTGACCTCCCTCGACAGCGGAAAGAAGGAGCGCCAGGGCCCGCCGACGGATCTCGACGCGCGGCGCGACGTCCGGAACGTTCCGCAGGGCTTCCTCGGGATCGATCGGCTCGGTTTCCCTTCGAAGAGCGTAAAAGCGTGCCAGGACATCGAGAGCGAGAATGTGCCGGGGAATCTGAAGCGGGTCCGAGACGGTTTCGAGAAGATGTTCCGCGTCCTCGAGAAACTTCTTCGCGCGCTCCCAGGTCACCGCGACGCCGGGGCGGAAGAAAAAAGCCGTGATCGGTTTGACGCGGTCTTGGTAGAGTTCGGCAAGCCGTCGCACTTCTTCTTCCTGTTCCGTCCACCGCGGTCCCTCGTCGGCCACCACGGTCGGGCAGGCCAACGAGGCCGCCGCGATCATTCCTTCCGGAGTGCGGACCCACCCGAGCGGGAAGCTGCGGCAGGCGGGATTCTTCTTCTCGAGACCGAGTTCGGCATGGATGAGACAGAGCCCGTCGGGTTCGAGAAAGACGCAGACATCCTTTTCGTCCCGCTCGAAAACCCAGACCCCCGAATGGTCCCGGGAAGGCAGGAAGAGTTTACGGTTTCGCAGGCGTTCGCGGATGGAACCCCAGTCGACGGAACGGTATTGTTCGAGATATTCGGCGTCGATGGGGACGTCCCAGCCTCGGCAACATCGCGTGCAGGAGCGGCAGGCGAAGCGTCCCGTGGGCAGTCTCAGGGGCGGCAGATCGGTCACGACGTCTTTCCGGCGAGGGGAGTTCGGGCCGAAGCGGAGCCGGAGTGTCTCGCGAGCGCGGCGGTGACAGACGGGTCATCGGGGCAAATCCGATCGGCGAGGGTCCGAAGCGTGTTCACGCAGTCCTTTTCACCGAGTTCCGAATGGATGGTGATCATTTCGGCAAGGATCGAGCCGTGGCCGCCTGTTTTCTTGAGCCCTTCCTGAAGAAGGACCAGGGCTTCCGAACTGCGCCCGTTCTTGTGGAGGATTTTTCCGAGCCAGACGATCGGAGTCGGAGATCCAGGCTCCATCTCCATCGCCTTCTTGAAGAGAGCAAAGGCTTCTTCGGCGTTTCCCGCGCGGACGGCTTCGAGAGCGAGGACGGTTACGATTCCCGCGTGCGCTTCTCCCTCCTCGAACGCCCGGCGTGCGAGGGAATGATAGTAACCCGATCGTTGAGGGCGGTGGATGTGGCCGTCGTGATAGACGACACCGTTCAATTTCCCTATCCGGCATTTTTTCCTCCGCGCATCGATTTCGAGAAGTTCGTGAACGCGGCCTGACCAGCGAAGCGTTCGAACGGCAAGCCGAATTTTGGTAGAGACGAAAAAATAGGGAGCGAGGTCGGGGAGCGGTGGAGAGGTCCGAAGCGTGCCATCGTCCGGTTCCGTGGTGTAGTTGATCGTATCGACCAGATAAGCCTCGACGTTTGGATTCTTTACGGCGGCGGCGATCTGTTCGGCGGTCTCCCGCGTGACGAATTCATCGGCGTCGAGGGAGAAGATCCAGTCGGTTCGGGCGTGTTCGAGCGCGGCGTTGCGTGCGGCGCTGAAATCATCTTGCCACGGAACATCCACGACGCGGGCGCCGTATTCGCTCAGGATCGCTTTCGTGTCATCGATGGAGCCGGTGTCAGCCACGACGATTTCGGAGACGAGGTCCTTGAACGGATCGAGGGCGCGCCGCAAGGTCGGCGCGGCATTCTTCGTAATCATTGACAAGCCGAAGGTCGAAATCGCTGCCCTCCTCGATGGTTACAGTATACCGGCGCGGTCCGATGATGCCAACAACCGGAAGGGGGACTGGACGAGTCACCGTTTTTTGGAGTTGCTCCCCTTTTCTCGGTTGCACAAGGAGCCTCCTTCCCTGAAACTTCCCTCATGGCTCACGAGACACCCTTGTTGAAACAGTATCGTTCGATCAAGGCGGCGTATCCCGATTCGATCGTGATGTTCCGGATCGGAGATTTCTACGAGATGTTCGAGCGGGATGCGGAGATCGCCGCGAAGGAACTCGAACTGACCCTGACCTCGAAAGCGATGGGCAAGGCCGGACGATTGCCGCTGGCCGGGGTGCCGCATCATTCGGCGGAAGGCTACATCGCGCGTCTCGTTCGCCGGGGCTACCACGTGGCCGTGTGCGATCAGACGGAGGATCCGGCGAAGGCCAAGGGATTGGTGAAGCGCGAAGTCACGCGCGTGGTCACGCCGGGGACCTACGCTTCGGACGAGAGCCGAGAGAACACCTTTCTTGCGACGCCCATTCGGCTTCGAAACGAATGGGCCGTCGCCCTCTGTGATCTCTTCACCGGTGAACTCTATTACGCCGTTTCGGAAGACCGTTCGGAGATCGAGGCGGTGTTGGCGCGTTTTCGTCCCGCCGAGATCGTTTTGCCGGACCAGGCCGATGATGAGGAGCAGAAGGCGCTTTGTGCCGCCCTGCCGGAACACGTCGTGAGCCGAATTCCGGATTGGCAGGCCTCTCCCGCACACGTAACCGATCTTTTGAAGCGCCATTTCCGCGTCGCCACGCTCGACCCGCTGGGTCTTGGCTCGCCGGAGGACGGAGTCAACGGAGCCGGACTCGCCGTGGGAATTCTTCTCGAATATCTCGGTGCGACACAAAAGAAGGCCTTACTTCATATCGGCGAGCCCCGGAGAATCGAGACGAGCGCGACGATGGTCCTCGATCCCGCGACGCTTCTGCAGTTGGAAATCATCGAGTCGCCGACGGGTGACCGGAGAGCCACTTTGCGCGCGATTCTGGATCTTTGTGTCACCGCCGCCGGTTCGCGCCTCCTCCTTCACCGCCTTTCGGGTCCCGTGCGGAATCGCGAGGAAATCCTTCGCAGACTCGATCAGGTCGATTTCTTCTTCGCAAACACTGTCCTTCGTGAGACGGTTCGGAAGAGTTTGAAGGGAGTTCACGATATTGAACGACTGGCCGGAAAACTTTCTCTGGGAAGGATCACACCGCGTGAGGTTCTGGCGCTGGCGGACTCGCTTGATCGGGTCGGCTCCGTGAAAAAAGAGCTTGGGACGGACTGCGCCGGCCTCGAACGCGATCTCGATCCAATTCCGGAATTCGTGGAAAAGATCCGAACACGTTTGGTGGATGAGCCGCCGATTTCCATCGGCGAGGGCCCACTTTTTCGTGAAGGCGTGGACGAGGAATTGGACGCCTTGAGGAAAGGATCCCGCGAATCTCGCCGCTGGTTGGCCGAACTCCAACCTCGGGAAAGAGAACGAACAGGGATTTCTTCCCTGAAGGTGGGTTACAACAATGTCTTCGGATACTACATTGAAGTAACGAAAGCCAATCTGGAGAAGGTTCCTGCGGAGTACATACGAAAGCAGACTTTGACGAATGCGGAGCGGTATTATACGGAGGAATTGAAGGTTCACGAGGATCGGGTCTTACGGGCGAACGAACGGATGGCGGAGGTGGAAGCGCGGCTCTTCGAGGAACTGCGCCGTGAGTTGCTCGCGTACGTGCCGCGCCTTCAGAGGACGGCCTCCGCGGTTGCGGTCATCGACGTCGCGGCAGCGTTGGCGGAGAAGGCGGTGGGTGCGCACTATGTACGGCCCGAAGTGATCGACGCGGATCACGCCATTCTGAGAGTCGACGGCGGGCGCCATCCCGTTGTCGAGGAACTTCTTCCCGCCGGAGAATCTTTCGTTCCCAACGACGCGCACCTCGAGGGCGAAAGGCGATTTATGGTCCTGACGGGCCCGAATATGTCGGGGAAATCAACCTACATCCGCCAGAATGCCTTGATCGTTTTGATGGCTCAAGCCGGTTCCTTCGTTCCGGCACGCCGGTGTGTCTTGACACCGTTCGACGCGGTCTTCGCGCGGATCGGCGCGGGGGACCGTCTGGCCCGAGGCCTTTCGACATTTATGGTCGAGATGGTCGAGGCGGCGGCGATATTGAGGCGAGCCACTGAACGATCGCTGGTGATTCTTGACGAGATCGGACGAGGCACGAGCACGTACGATGGTCTTTCGATTGCCTGGGGGATCGTCGAAGCGCTTTCGGGACGCGGAACTCTCTCGATGTTCGCGACGCACTATCACGAATTGACGAATCTGGAGAAGATGGTCCCGGGAGTATTCAACGCCACGGTCGTTGTCAGGGAATGGAACGAGAAGATTCACTTTCTCCACGAGATTCGTCCGGGAGCCGCGGATCGCTCCTACGGTATCCAGGTCGCGGAGCTGGCCGGGGTTCCGCGGCCGGTGATCGAACGGGCGAAGGAGATCCTGTCCCTTTTGGAGATGGGGAGCACGGGAGGAGCGCGGCTGGCGGTTCTGGCCAATCCCGATCAGCCGACTCTCTTCGGTATGTTGGCTGATTCGGCCTCTTCCCCGGAGGGGCCGGGCGAAGAATCGTCTCCGAGTTCGAGGATTCTCGAGGAAATCAGAAATCTCGATCCGGATGAAATGACCCCGCGCGAGGCTCACGCCCGGATCGCGGAATGGACCGAGCATCTTCGGGAGAGGAAATGACCATCCGGCGGCTTCCGGAGGATGTAGTGGTTCGGATCGCAGCGGGGGAAGTGATCGAACGGCCGGCCTCGGTCGTCAAGGAACTCGTCGAGAATTCGCTCGATGCCGGTGCGCGTCGGATCGTCGTTTCCGTCGAAGGAGGAGGATTGAAGAGGATTGAGGTTTCGGATGACGGCTGCGGGATTCCGCGGGAGGAGATGCCGTTGGCGGTTGTTCGGCACGCAACCTCGAAACTCTTTTCCGGAGACGATCTTCAAAGGATCGGCACGTTGGGATTTCGCGGGGAGGCGCTGGCGACGATCGCGGTCGTAGGCCGTCTGACCTTGACGAGTCGCGTTTCGAACGGCGAGGCCGCCCGCCTCCCGCTCGATGCCTCCTCCGAGGCGGATCTTGATCCTCGACGGATTGCGGAGAAACTGGAACCGGCCGCGCGGGATGTCGGAACGACGGTGGAAGTCACCGACCTTTTTCTCAAAACCCCCGCGCGGCTCAAGTTCATCAAATCGGAGCGCGCGGAATTCGCGCGGATCGCCGAGATCATCGAACGGCTTGCACCGGCCCATCCTGAAGTTTCGTTCGAGTTGATTCGTGACGGGAAGCGGTTCTTTTTTACCTCGGGCAACGGCCGTCTGCGCGACGTGGCCGTTGCGGTTCTCGGCGCGGATGCGGCGCGGGAAATGGCGGACGTGGAAGCCAAGGAAGGTTCCTATCGAATCAAGGGCCTGATCGGACCGACGCACTTAACTCGGAGAAACCGCACCGGGTTCTCTTATCACCTCTCCGGACGTCCGATCTCGGATCCCACGATTGCCCACGCCATTGCGGCGGGGTACGAAGGCGTTCTTCCTCCGGGCCGCTTTCCCGTCGTCTTTCTCGGGTTGTTTGTTCCGGCCGAGGAAGTGGACGTCAATGTTCATCCGACAAAGGCGCAAGTGCGTTTTCGTGACCCCAGGGCGTTGCATCGCTTCGTGTCCCGTTCTCTGAGAACAAGACTCCGCGGTGATCTTCGGCTTCCGAGCCCGACGATAGTATTGAAATCTGACAAGGCGACCTCCCTTCCCCAAGAGGAACGCATGACTCAAAAGACGATCTGGGCGGCTTTTCGGAAGGAAAAGGCTTCCTCCCCCGCGGCGGTTCCGGCGCGGGAGGAACCTGAACGATGTGAGAATGACGAGAGAGGAAGAGAGAGCGGGAGGGACGAGGCGGGCTTTTCTTCGGAGAAGGAGATGCTGGAACGGGCGGCGGCCCGGTTGGAATATCGCGGCGAGGTGGGCGGGAGGTATCTGTTGGCGGAGGACGGCGAGGGACTGGTGATTGTGGATCAGCACGCGGCTCACGAGCGAGTGCTCTACGATGCGCTGATGGAGCAGTGTCAAAATGGAGAAACGGAGGTGGCTCCGTTGATCGTTCCGGTGACGGTCGAGGCGACACCGGCGGAGATCGCCGTGGTTGAGGAGATGCGGGAGACGTTGGCGGAGTTGGGTTTCGAAATTGAGGTATGGCCGGGCTCCATTTGTGTCCGAACCGTCCCCGCTCTGCTCTCCGTTTCCTCCGCGACGCGTATCTTTCGCGAGGTGTTGTCGGAGTTGCGGGAGGGGGGAGAGGTGCGGGAGGAGATGGTGCCGCACGCGCGTATCGCGCGAATGGCCTGCCGAGCCGCCGTGAAGGGCCGCAGCCGGCTGGAGCCGGAAGAAGCCCGGGAAATTCTCCGGCTTTTGGCGCGGGCGACCGACCCGTATAATTGTCCTCACGGCCGTCCTACAATGGTGCGGATCAGCATCGCCGAATTGGATAAGCGGTTCGAACGAACTTGATCAGAAACGGCCGGTCGTGATTTCTCGGGCGGTCCCGGGCCGTAACGGTTCGATGGATTGGTTTTTGATACGGTGGAGAAGGGAATTTTCAGAGGAAGGAGGGAAGGGAAGATATGGATTCGACGACACGGGAAAGGGTATGGGAGGTTTTTCAGGGAGACATCACGACGTTGGACGTCGATGCGATCGTCAATGCCGCGAACCGGACGCTTCTGGGCGGAGGCGGCGTGGACGGTGCGATCCACCGGGCCGCCGGGCCGGGACTTCTGGAAGAGTGCCGGATGCTAAGGGGATGTGAAACGGGAGATGCCAAGATTACGAACGGATACCGCCTCCCTGCTCGTTACGTCATTCATGCCGTCGGTCCCGTCTGGGGAGGCGGAACGCGCGGTGAGGATGAACTCTTGGCGGGATGCTATCGCAAGAGTCTCCAACTCGGTGAAGAAAAAGGGATCAGATCCATCGCTTTTCCCGCGATCAGCACGGGGGTTTATCGTTTTCCGAAGGAGCGTGCGGCTCGGATCGCGGTGGAGACGTGCCGGAAATACTTCGAGGAGCATCCGAAATCCTCGATCACGCGTCTCGTTTTCGCCTGTTTCGACGCGGAGACGAAAGCGATCTATGAGGGGCTTCTTTACGGCGAGTGAGGACACACGGTTGGAGGCGGGATATCTTCGCGAACCCGCGCTGGTATCTCCAAGGTAGGCTCCATTCTTCCTCCGTCGCCGTAGCGCAAGATTCGGACGCGAGCGCAAAAAACGATTTCGCGGCGGCGGGACCATTTTTCGAATCATGGACACGTCTTCTTTTCGGAGCAAAGTTTACCGTCGGATGCTGCACCACTTCACGCACGCTTGCCGGAAAGACACTGTAGTTTGGAACAGCAACATTGATATCGGCGAATACGAGTTGTGGAATCCTGGCCGAACAATCCCGTAACAAGGCGTGGCACCTGACCGCTATTCCGCTGTTTTCCACAGCGTTGGGTGAGTCTGGACGTTAGCCGACTACCGTGAAAAGGCTCCCCCATGACACGAGCCACTCGGCTTGATCCACATTAATGAAATGAACAACCGTGTTGATCTCCCACGCGGTCTAAAGAGTTGTTGGACAGTTTTCTATTTTGCGATGGACGTTGCTACATTTGGACTATCAGGATTTACATCCAAAATTCTCTTTTTGGGGATTATTACCAAATCCATATCTTCCATGGGGATAGCACCCAGAAGTATCTGGTCACCCACAACCAATGCGCCGGCAAAACCAATTCGATTTCTAAATCTAATTTCTATGGGTCCGACATAAGGAACAAGTTTTCTCTCACCGTCCGCCAATATCACCTCTTTTTTGTCGATTTCCTCTGGTTTCAACTGTATCTGTACGTGCTCAGGTATGCAAGGATGGACGACCCCATAATCCACCAACGCATCTACTTCTAACGGTTTTAGTTTTTCTACCCTCGGATTCCTCAATATTATCTTCGCGTTTACAAGCCCCATTCTTCACGCTTCCTTTCCCCATAGTATTTCCTATTTTTATCCATGTGACTCGTTTTCCACACAAGTTCCTTCTTCTGGAACCGCACTGCCTGCATTAGGCCCTTTCTGATAACAGGCACCTCCGTTGGTATCAAGCAAGAGGCGGGAAAAATTTGGGTATGCACAGGTACATAGTGAGCCACCTGGAGAGGCGGGAAGCAGGAAAATCATCTTGTTTCGGCAGGCGCGGCTCGTCCGTTCCCAAATCTCCCTGCCGGAGGGAACGACGCCGCCTCGAGGCGGAACCTCCGGTGCAGACCTTCCCAGACGAGGGGGATCCTGGGAACGAGATGCAAGTGCGGGAGTCTGCGTACGAGATGCAAGATGTCTTGTTTGAGAAGGACAAATCATGGAGATTTCCGTTTGAAAGCAGTCATCGGAAAGGAATTCCGCGGACGTTGCAAGATCAGAGGCTGGGAATTGAATGTCAAGAGGCTTTTTCTCGGCAACGAAGATCGACAAGGATCGCGGTGATATTGTCGGGAGAGCCAGCCTGGAGAAGGTGCGCCTCCAGCTCCTCCAAGGCCGCATCGATATCGGGAATGGATGCGTACCGGGCCAATACCGCCTTCGTCGCAAGACCGGAAACACCGTCGGTACAGAGCAGGAAACGGTCCCCGTTCCGAACCTGCACCCTCCGAATATCGCCGCCGGGAAAGGGATCGAG
>RFFU01000095.1 GCA_003697085.1 Candidatus Hydrogenedentota bacterium | reverse complement strand
GATCACGGGCTGCACGATCACGGATCACGTCTGGCTCGACGGCGGCGGAAACAACACGGTTGAATCGACGACGATCGAGAACACCGGCTGGCGCGGGATCACGGTGCGCGATCCGGACAATCTCATCGATAATGTCACGATCTCGGGCGCGAGCGACTACGGCATTTACTTCGAAGGAACGGCGACGACGGCGGATCGGAATCAGGTCCTCAACTCGGTCGTCCAGAATGGACCGCTTCACGGAATCTTCGTCGATTCGGCGCACAGCATCGTTTTGAAGAAAAATGAGATCTTGAGCAACGGATGGGACGGAATTCAGTTCAACAATGCCCGCTCCTGCACGGCCCAATTCAACCTCGTCCGGTTCAATAATTCCGCCGGCTTCCGGCTCAACTCCTGCACGAATGTCATAATCGAGGCGAACGAGATCGATTCGAACGCGAACTACCAGATCGTGGTGGGGGCCGGCAGCAACGGAGTGACGATCTCGAAGAACAACATCTACCAGGAGCCGGGCCAAAAGAACGGGATCTGGTCTCCGATCAATCCTTTGAGTGCGATACGAAACTACTGGGGCACGACGGATTCAGCCGCCATTCTGGACCTGGTCAACGATGGAGGAGCCGGTGTGGTGTACACGCCGTGGCGTCTTGGGCCGGTCGACACGTCTCCCGGAGCCGATACCGTGGCGCCGAAGGCTCCGGATACTGTCGCGGTAACGGTTCTCGGCGGGGAGACGATTCAGGTCACTTGGGCGATCGTGACGGCTGATGGAGAACCCGATCCGAATGCAACCAACCTGACCGGCTATCGCATCTATCGCTCGAAGACCTCCGATACTTCCTATTGGCCGCTCGTCGGAACTGTGCCGGCCGGAACGGAATCCTTCATGGATTCGAATCTCACGACCGGAGAAACCTACTACTATCGCGTCACCGCGTACGACAATGTCAGTCCCTTCGAGAACGAGGCGTTCTATTCCGATTCGATCATCGGCGATCACATCGATTCCGCGGCCGTCTCGATTTCCAAGCGAATCCGGGCGGTCAGTATCGGTGGAGAGACCTCGGCGCCGCTGCCCGGGGCGACGATCGAGTATGAACTGACGATCGTCAACTCCGGTGACGCCGCGTCGGAGACCGCCATCATCCGGGATTCCGTTCCGCTCAACACCGTATTCTCGACGGCCTCCCGCGAGGCCGACACCCTCAATGCCACGGCGACCTTCAGTGACACCTACATTACGAAAGGCTGGAAACTCCAGACCGCCACCGTCGTCAATCCGGATCAGTCCGAGAACTCACCCGATTATTCGGACGGGATTCCCGCCGATCCGACCACCGTGAAGTGGGTCCGTTGGATTCGGCGCCGGATTCCCAGGAAAACATCCAAGACGATCCGGTTTCGGGTGATCGTGCAATGAACCGGCGACGATTTCTCTTCCCCATCGGTTTCCTTTTATTTTCCCTTGGAATCTCCGTGCTCTTGAGCACGGTCTCCCGCGCGGCTCCTTCGCCGGATGCTCTGCTCCCGTCGGATACCGCCGAAGTGCATTTTCGCGTGATGGGGGCGAAGGAACTGGCAAGACTCGTGGACGGATCGCGAGAAACCGTCGTTACCGTCGAGGCGGGTCGGGAATTGACCGTCTATCTCGTTCCCGACCGTGAGGCGGTCCTTTCCGGAGTGATTCTGAAGGATTTTTTCGGCGTGGCGGGAGTAACCCTTGCGATAAGCGGAGATGGAGTGAATTGGCGCGAGATCGTCTCGGAGAGGAAAGTAACGGCGGGGAAGAACGAAATCTCCTTCGACCCGGTCTCCGCGCGCATGGTGAAGTTGACCATGAAGGCCGGGAAGGAAGCGGTTTCGGTTGCCGAAGTCGCTTTCCTTTTTCCGGAACAAGGGACTGTGGATGTGAAGGATGTCCGGTTCGAGGATATTTCAGAACATTCGGCAACCGTACGCTGGCGGACGACGTTGCCGGAAAAGACGAGTCTGCTGTACGGCCTTTCCACCGTGGAACTCACGACGACTTCGACACCGCAAGCGGATTTTTCGACCGAGCATCACGTGACCCTCACGGGCCTCTATCCGGGAACGGAATATTTCGTCTGGATTCTCGCCGGCGGGCGAAGTCACGGAAAGAGTGTCGAGGAACCATACACCTTCCGGACGGCGGGGGATCCCTATCCGATTCCCACGAACATTCGTGTGAGCACGGGGATCGGAACGGCGGTGATCTCCTTCGGGACCAACGTCGAGGCAACGGGGAAGGTACTGCTCGAGGATGTCCGTACAGGCCAGGTCCGGGAATGGGAGACGGAAAAGGGCAGGGAACACAGCGTCGCGATTGGAAATTTGCGACCGCGGTCGTTCTATCGCTACACACTCAAGGTTCGCGACCGCCGCGGACGCACGACGACCTATCCTCCGGGAAAATTCCGGACACGGAGTTTCAACATCGCCCGCGGTGCACCGGTAATCGGCTCGTTTCGGCAACTCCTGCCGGATCAAATGACGGAGGATACCCGTCCCGCGCTCAAACGAATTACCGACGGTCGGTACGATTATTTCCGGGGGATGGCGACGTCCGGCGATCTCACGGATACCTACCAATGGGTTCAGGTCGATCTCGGCCGGACCCAGGAGATCGAATCTGTCGAGACGATCTGGCGGGGAAATGCCTATCCGACGAATTTCGCACTGATGGTTTCGGAGAACGGTAAAGACTGGAGTTACCCCGGTTTTTCACTCAATGCCTTCGCGGGTCTCTCGGAGCGATCCGAACGGGGAGACCCGCTGTTGCGCTTGGAGGTTCCCGTCGGCGGAAAGAAGGTTCGTTTCGTCAAGATATTCATCCCCAAGGGAAGGAACTACTACACGCGTTCTCCTTCCTGGCGCTTCGTTCAACTCTCTGAGATTGAAGTGAACGGCGTTTGGAAGGGGACGGAATTGGAGGCGAGGGGAGGAGGTGAGGAAGAGGAAGGGAATTAGTCCGTCGGTTCCTTCGGGATCGCGACAGACGATTTCCAGCCGGGTATCACGGGGATATCCGGTTCGGTGACGGGCGATTTTGAGCAAAAATTTCGATTCGAAAAGGAGTAAGGCAGTGAGACGAAAGGAACTTTTTTTGGTTCTCTCCGCCGTCCTTCTTGCGGTACTGGCCTTTCCAGGGAAAGCCTCCGCGACGGGTACGGCGTCGGGAACGACGATTCAAAACATCGCGACGGTCTCCTGGACATCGGGAGCATCGACGCAGACGGATACGAGTGGGCCGATCGATTCGACGGTGGCGACGATCGGAGGTGACACGCTTTCCGACGAAGCGAATGCCACGTTCAACGTCGGTGAGACGCAAGTCTTCACCTATACGTTGACGAATACCGGAAACGCCAGCGATACATTTCAAATCTACATTTCCGATACGACGCTGACAGGGGGAGCAAGCCTCTGGCGTTTTACACTGTACGTCGGGAACCAGAGCACGTCCCTGATGCAGGACACATTGGCGACACCGGCGGTTGCGGCGGACGGAACATATTCCTGCTCCGTGGCTGTTTGGTCGAACTCGAATCCCGACAGTTCGCCTGACGGGGCCGCTGGAGAATTCAAACTCGTTATTCTCCCCGGATTTACCCAGGCCTACGACAGCACGGGCCAGTACACGGGGGACAACGGCACGACTTATGCGACCGATGGAATCGGGTCGAGCGACACGGCCAAGGCGACGATTGCCGCGGCTATTCTGACGCTGGCCAAGGGTGTTACGGCGGTCACGATCGGCGGAAACGCCTCGGTACCTCTTCCGGGTGCGACGATCGAGTACGAACTGACCTATAACAACACGGGAAGCGCCGCTGCTGATTCCGTGATCATTTACGACTCGGTTCCGACGAACACGACGTGGGATACGGCGTCAAATTCCTCCACGAATCTCGGCGCAACGGCAACTTTTGTTGAGGGTGATTCCGGCGCAACGGGTTGGGAATTGCAGGTCTCGACCCTGGCCTCTCCGAACCAGGCCTATAATTCGCCAGATTACAAGGTGATCACGAGTTACGGTGGCGCGCCATCCGCGGTGAAATGGATCCGTTGGGTGCGCCAGCAAGTGCCGGCGGCCGAAACGAAGACGATGCGTTTCCGGGTCATCATCCAGTAGCGGGAGAGCGGCTGGAGGCCGGAACGGTGTCATGAGACATCCTCCGCGAAGCCGGGGGACGCCGTGGGGAAACCGAGATCCTTCGAGGATCTCGACACTTCACCCGTGGTGCGTCCGGATACCGTCTTCCGGCGGTGCCCATTATGGAACGCAGGCGTCCGTATCCGCGAGGAGGACCCGCGAGGGGCCGGGGACCGTGTAACGGTCCGCCCGGAACCCGACCGGTTCCGAAAACGCGGCAGAACCCAACGACGGCAGCGTCTCGCGCTGCTCCGTCGAATCGAATAAAGGCTCCTGATGTGTCGTCCCGCTTCGGCGGGACGGCCGCGGGGGGAGTCGCGGCTCTGATGCGAGCCGGTCCCGGGCGAAGTGCGCTTCGGGTGCCGATCCGCGGGATGGGAGAAAATTCGACCCGCGGGGAGAAGACGATGTTTCTCGGGCGAGGACTCCCGTCGAGAGCGTTGGGGAAGTTTGTCCTGGGCTTCTTCCTCTTCTGCGCGGTGGCGTTTCTCCTCGGAACCACCGCGGCTGCGGCAACAACTCCGCCGGGAACAGTCATCTCGAACACGGCCCGGATACGCTTCTCGTTCCCCTCGGGAACCACGAAGACGGTGCTATCGAATTCCGTGGATACCGTCGTCCAAGAATCGGAAACGAGTCCACCGCGAGTCGGCTTCACGAATGTTGAACCTCCCATCACGGTCAACACGGGAGGTACGGTGGTGGTTACCGTTGGCGCCAGCGATACCAGCGGAATCGATACCGTCGTTCTGGATTTGAGTCCCTTGGGAGGTCCGGACACAGTGCCGCTTTACGATGACGGAACGAACGGCGACACCTTGGCCGGCGACAGCATCTGGAACGTGCTTCTGAGTTTCGATTCGAACATCAGCGGCGACACCTACGAAGTGACGTTGACGGTAATCGATAAGTCGGGAACGTCCACGATCGTAACGATTACGATCGGCATCGTGGACGCGACGCCGACCTTTACGGAGGTGATCTCGTTCGGACACGAAAACGCGGACAGCGTTCGCGTTACCGGCAACGCCTTCTCGCTCGTGGCCGAACCTTCGGACAGTTTCGCGCGCGTTTACTTCGAATATCGACCCGCGCCGGGGGGCGACTGGACCCCCGTTGTTCCCGCGGTTTGGAGCGGAGGAAATCCGGATACGGTGGGACCACCCTGGAGCGTTTTGTGGGATGTCCGGAACGTACCGAACGGCGAATATGTCGTGCGGGCGGTCGGCGTGAAGGCAAACGGTGAGACCGACCCCAGTCCGAAGATCCAAAGAATCTTCAAGAATCCGACGAATCCGGTCGTGGAGGAGTGGAACGATACTGTGGCCATGGCCCATTATCGCCGCCATCTTTTCTTCAAACAGGTGCCCGATACCTCCTGGATGTGGGATGGAACCTATGTGTATGCGCGGGACGAGAGCGTTTTGAGCCAGGATACGGTGTGGGTCCAAAGTGTTCTCTTCTTCTCGGCACCGTCCGAAGCCCCGGCTCCGGATCCGTCCAGCGGTTTGATCATTCCCGGAGCGGGAACGTACCGGCGTTTCTTCCGTGAAGACGGACTGCGGCTCTTTGATCACGAGGTCGTGATCTCCCTTCCGTACGATGACGCGAATCTGACGATTCCGGAAGAGAATCTGGGAATCTACTATTACGACACGGGGCTGGGGGCTTGGATCCGCGAGGCTTCCTCGACCGTGGACCCGAATCAGAACCTCGTGACCGCCGTTCTTCGCCATTTCACCGATTTCGCGGTCTTCGGCAACCAACCCGCATCGAATCTCGCTTCCGTACTAATCTATCCAAACCCGTACATACCTTACGACGGCGATCCGCAGACGGGGCGTCCGTTTGTCAAAGGTGACAATACGACGGGGATCGTCTTCAAAAATGTGCCGAATAACGTCGATATAACTATCTATACGGTCGCGGGGCACCGTGTCGCGCGGATTCAAGTGACCAACAGCGGCGGAAATGTTCAGTGGGACGTGCACAACGACGACGGCCGGGAGGTCGCGTCGGGCGTGTACTTCGCGCTGATCCGTTCGGAAAACGGAGAACAGGTGATGAGGAAGTTCATGGTGATTCGCTGAATGAATATCATGGCCGGCATACCGAGGAGCCGGCGAGGGGGGAGAAGATTCCTTCTCGCCTTGTCGTTTGCCCTTTTGACGGGCGTTTCGCCTCCCGTGCGCGCCGCTACCGCGGCGGGAAGCACGGGGGCGGCCTTCCTTCAGCTGGGCGTCGGCGCGCGCGCCTCCGGTATGGGCGAGGCGAACACGGCCTGGGCCGACGACGTCTTCGGTGTCTTCTTCAATCCGGCGGGAATCGCGCGAACGCGCACCGGCCAACTCGGCTTCGTCCACCACAATCTCTTCGCCGATGTTTCCTACGACTACGCCGGATACCTCTATCCCTTCAAAGAGAAGGGCGCGTTGGCCGTCTCCGCCCAGTTCGTCGATCTCGGCAAGATCGATCGGACCACCGTCGCGTCCGGCATCAATAATCAGATTGTCGGTTCCGCCACCGCTGACGACCTCGCCCTCGCCTTGACCTATTCCCGCATCGTCGCCCCGTGGGTCGATCTCGGCCTCACCCTTCGTTATATCCACGAGAATCTCGATCGTTTTTCCGCAAATGCCGTCGCCGTGGATATCGGAGGGAAGGTTTTTACCCCTGTCGAGGGGCTCACCGTCGGCGTCAGCCTGGCCAATGTCGGAACAAGCCTGAAGTTCGTTCGGGAGGAGGAGGATCTTCCGATCACCATGCGCGTCGGAGCCGGATATCGCCCTCCCGGTTCCCGGTGGAGTCTGGCGGGCGACGCCGTTTGGGTCCGGAACGAAAACTTGGAAGGAAAGTTCGGCGTGGAATATTGGATCTGGCCCGAACACTTCGCGGTGCGCGGAGGAATCAATACCGCCACCGACGAGGGAAGCGGGCTCACGGCCGGCGCTCAGTTCCGTTGGCAAGGCCTCGACCTCGACTACGCCTTCGTCCCCTTCGGCGACCTCGGTAACGAACACATCGTCTCGCTGGCTTACGAGATCGGACCGAAACGGAGCCGGAAGGAAGAGAAGGCGGAGACGAAGCAACTCCAGGCCGTTCCTCCCGAAAGAGGAAAGACCGGAAAGGCCGGAAATATGGCGAAGCAACCGGAACGCGAGCGGGAATCCGCTCCGGGGACAAAACTAACTCGCGTTTCAGAACGGGAGGCGAGCACGAGGAAGAGGACGGAGCCGGTCTCAAACGTCGAGGAAAAGACCGTCCAACCGGTTCCCGCCGCGGAAGTCCCCCCCGCTGTTTACGTGGCCAATTTCGAGTATAAATCCGGCCGGGAAGAATATGCCTGGTTAGGCGAGGCGATTCCGATCGTTCTGGCGGATGGATGGCGCGGCCGCTACCTCTATTCCGCCGACGGAACGGGTGCTCGGTACCGAATCGAGGGGAGTTATCAGGTCGAGGGAACCGCGATTACGGTCTCCGCGCACCTTTACAAGGAAGGACGGCTCATCGATGCCTTCGTCTGGACCGGTTCCGTCACCGAATCCGCCCGTGTCTGGGACTGGATGATCGCCGATCTGTCGAAGCGTATCGAAGAAGATCGCCGGTAGGCTCCTTTCGCCGGCCGCTTTTGATGGGGGAGAACTGTCTCCTTCGTTAGTTTGCCGGCGGAACATCCTTCTCTTTCAGAATATCTATGATGTCCGGAAGCAACGGAGGGGACGGGCTGAATTTCTCAGTCCCGGCTATCGCTTTCTAAGCCCTTCTTGCGTTTGAGCTCACGATTCCACTTTTGGCGGCCGCTTTCGAAGATGGCGGCTGCCGGTTCCGTATGGAGGTGCGCCGCTTCCGTTCGATCCTGAGGAGACTTGGTCCGGATGATCGCCTCCAGGTTCTCCTCCGAAGGTGCGGCTGTTCGTGGCCGAGTCCCGGCTCTATCTCCTCTCTCTTCAAAATACGTTCCCTCTTCTTTTCCACGCTTTCCTTCACGGAGGAAAAAACCTGGTTTATCCGCCGATCGAGGCCATAATACGCGCTGGTCGTTCGACCTGCTTTTGAAGTTCCAGCATCCCTCCCGGACCCTTCGCCTCGACACACTCTTGGATTCTTTTCCGTACCGCCTCCCGATCACCATCGCGCAGCGGTTGCCGGAGATCGATCCCTTCTCGATCGAAAAGACAGTGGAAGAGGCGGCCATCCGAACGGAGGCGGAGCCGGTCACATTTTTCGCAGAAGGGCCGCGAGACCGGCTCGATCAAACCGAAGCCACCGCGACCGTCCTTGAAGCGGAATCGCCGAGCAGGAGCGGCCGGCCGACTGCGTTCGATCTCTTCCACCCGGTCGGCTCCATAGAACGTTCGGATGATCTCGAGAATTCGTTCCCCCGTCAGCACCGCCTCCCGCTTCCATTCGACATCCTCAAACGGCATCAACTCAATAAAGCGAACGGCGATGTCGTGCTTCCGTCCCAGTTCCAGAAGATTTACGATCTGGCGTTCCGTACTTCCGGACAAAGCAACGGTGTTGATTTCAACGGAAAGAGATCGGTAGCAGACGGCTTTCTCCAGCGCCGCCAGCACCCTTGGAAGAGCATCCAGCCCGGTCAACCTTTGGAAGGCTTCCGCATCCGTGGTATCGAGGGAGAAAGAGATGTGCGTCAGCCCGGCGTGCACGAGGGAATCGAGTTGGTCTGAAAGAAGCAATCCGTTGGTTGTCAGTGCGATCGTGTCCGGAGCACACTGATCGTGAATGAGGCGAACGAGTCTGTGGAGATGTCGGCGAAGAAGCGGTTCGCCTCCCGTCAATCGGAAACGCTTGATTCCGAGTTCGGAGGAGACCGTGGCAACTGTGGCTATCTCTTCATAGGAAAGTATCGCGTCGCGCGGCATCGGTGGTGGAGCGCCGTTCGGAAGGCAATACCGGCACCGCATCTGGCACCGATCGGTCACGGAGATGCGCAATGTTTCCTGGGAACGTCCATATGAATCGACAAGAGCCATAATTGCTCTATTATACGAGGAAAAATGCAAGATGCATTGAAAAAGGGTGCGTGATAGTTTATAAAGGGAGGTAAATTCGGTAGGCAAGACTTCCTGGGAGCGCAGGTTTGTCTGCCGGCAGTATTCTAGTCTGCCGGAAGAGGGGCGTGGGTTTTCAAACCGGGGGAACAAAATTGAGGATCTTGACATTCCGAGGAGGGAGGAACTCGGCGAGGAATTCCCCCAGGCCGTTGACCGGTCCCGCCTGCGGAGCACCTCGTGAAAGGAATCCTCTTTCGGCCGGAATAACGTCCCCGTTGTGGGATACCTCGCAAATAGAGGGCGGACATTCCTGGCTGCGATCGCAGTGAGAAGAATTGTGCCGGAAAAACCAGGGTAGAGGAGGAAAAATTGAGAGTTGGAATAGACATCGGAGGAACAAATATCAAGGCCGGACTTGTTAACGAAAAGGGAGATGTGGTCTCCCGCGTTCTCATTGATACGGAAGCTCAGGAACCTCCGAAAATAACGATTCAGCGGATTGTCGAAATCGTTTCCGGATTCGAAAAGGTCGAAAAAGTCGGTGTTGGGGTCCCAGGATTGGTCAAATCTCGTCATGGGCTTGTTCAGGTCTGCCCCAACCTTCCGCTCTGGAAGGACGTTCCGTTGACCTCGGAACTCGAAAAACGGCTCGATTGTCCTGTTGCGATTGGCAACGACGTCAACGTGATGGCGTGGGGCGAGATGGCGTTCGGAGCGGGACGGGGAAAGAAGGATGTCTTCTTTTTGACGCTCGGGACGGGCCTGGGCGGTGCCGTCGTCTTGGGTGGAAAACTCTTTCTCGGAAAGGATGAGACGGCCGGGGAAATCGGGCATTTTACGCTCCGCCCCGGAGGCGTCGTCTGCGCCTGTGGAAACGACGGGTGCCTCGAACAGTACGTCGCCAAAAACGGGATCATTCGTCTCGCCAGAGAACTGAGTCCCGATCACGGGGAGTATTCGCCGAAGGACGTTGCGGACGCCGCTCGGGAGGGAAGCGAATGGGCGCAAAAAGTCTTCGATTCCGTTGCCCGCGATCTGGCTCAAGTTCTTTCCGGAATGGTGCAGATTTTCAATTTCGAGTCCTTTGTGATCGGAGGGCAGATTGCGGGAGCAGGGGAAATCCTTTTCGCGCCGCTTCGAGATTACACGCGGAAACGGGTTTATGACTTCTTGAAAGAGAGTTTCGAGATCGTTCCCGCACGTTTGGGTATCGATGCGGGCATCGTTGGAGCAGCTTATTTCGATCAAGTGTTGAACGGAGGATGAACCGGCAGCGGAGGCCGGGTGCGACCGCCCTTCAACCACGGAGGACACGGAAGAACACGGAAGGAAAAGAACCACGGAAGCCACGGAAAGACGCGGAAGGGAAGGGAACCACGGAAGCCACGGAATGACACGGAAAAAAAAGAAAGGCAAAAGTCAAACGGAAAAAGGCAAAACGGAAGGGAAGAGGGAAGAAATCTTCCGGGAAGATTTGGAGCGCAGACTCTCCCATCTGCGAATTGCCGACCTGCCCGTGGTGTCATTCCGAGCGAGGCGGTGCGCAGACTCTCATTTGGCACACCCTTTCTTCCCGCGTTTTTCGGTCCTTCCTGGTTTTTCCGCCGCAACGCGTTTCTTACATTACGACGTTAACTCGCTCCACCACCGCGAAGGACGATGATGGCGATTCCGATCAGGATTGCGATGGCCCCAGCGGCCCGAAGGGCGCGTCCCGGCGTTCGGCGACGGGCATCCTCGGCGATCCCGGCTAGCATTCCCGCGCGTTTGATGGCGATCACATAAGCAACCGGCAGCGCCATCATTGCAAACATATGCGCCGCAAGCATGAAACCGTAACTCAGGCCCAAACCGAGACGCGCGGCAACGGAAGAAGCGCCCGTTTTCAAGCGTGCGGGCCAAGCGGAGTCCGGACCGGAGGGCCAGAATCGCCGGAAACATGGCAGGCTGAAAAGAGCCATTGCTGCGGAAAAAACGGCCGGATAGACGTAAGGGTCGAGATAACGAAGGCAGAGTTTGTCAAAGTTGGCCGTGACGGACCAGACGAGGGCGACGGCGAGCGCGTAACGCGCGCCGCGATCCCGGCTCAAAGCCAATACCGGCGCCGCAAAAGAGGCCCGGTTACGGGAGGCCCCGAGAAGATAGGCGCCCATTCCTACGAGAAGGACGCCCGCGATTCCCAGGGGCCCGATCCGCTCGCCCACGATCACCGGAGCGGTTACGAGAATGAAGACGGGGGAGAGCGAGATCAAAGGCAGTGCGATCGAGACCTCCGTGAACCGGAGCGCGCGGAAATAGAGTGTGACCGCGAGGAGGTTTCCCGCTACGGCTCCGAAAAACACCGGCAGAACCGCTGCAGGAAACCTCCACTTTCCCAAAAGGAACGCGAACAGAAAGAGTGGTACCGCGCCGATGGAGAAGTTCGTGAATAGAAGGTCGCGGTCTGTTAACCCTTTTTCAGAAAGACCTTTTGCGACCAAAGCGTTCGTCCCAAAGAGGATTGCGTTGAGAAAGGCGGGAATCATTTCGGAAGAGGGGCCGGGTTCTCCGAAGGATGCTTCTCGATAACGGGTTCCACGTGGACGATCACGTCAGCAACGCCGGCGATCTGGTTTTGGACTGCGTCCTTGACTTCGTGAGCAATTTCATGTCCCTTGTGAACAGTTAGTGAGCCGTCCAGGAGCAGGTGAAGTTCAACATAGTATTCGAGCCCCATCTTCCGAACGAGGCACTTGTCCAGCCCGCGGACATTCGGAACGCCGACGGCGACATCGAGGATTTTTGCTTCGAGGGCCGGTTCCGGCGATTCGTCCATCAGTTCCGCCAGCGCCTGCCGTCCGATACGGTGCGCATTCACGGCGATGATTCCCGCCGCGATCATGGCCGCTGCAGCGTCTGCAAAACGCCATCCGAAAAGAAGTGAGAGCGAGATTCCAATGAAAGCGGCGAAGGAAGTGATGGCATCGCATCGGTGATGCCAGGCATCCGCGACAAGGACGTTGCTTCCCGCATCCGTTCCCCGGCGTTCCGTAAACCGGAATAACACTTCTTTCGTCGTGAAAATGAGCGCGAGAACGACAAGTGTCCACGGCGCCGGGAGCGGCTGAGGATGAATAAGACTTCGGACACTTGAAATAGCAATGACGATGACGGCTCCCCCAAGCAGAAAGGAGATGAGCACGGAAGCCAGAGGTTCCGCCTTTCCGTGCCCGTAAGGGTGATTATGATCCGCCGGCTGGGACGCGATGCGAATTCCGCCGAACGCGATCAAATTTCCGCCGATGTCCGCAAGGGATTCAATGCCGTCGGCGATCAGGGCTTGTGAACGGCCGACGATGCCACTGAGAATCTTGACGGCCGCAAGCCCGATATTGAGAGCCATTCCTGCGATTAAATTCCGGCGCCCCGCATCCCGCGCCCGCGCGAAACGGAGAGACCTGTGCCGCGTATTTCTCTCTGTATCCTTCATATCCGGAGTCTACGAGAAGAAGTTCGCGCAAGCCAGTGCCCATCCCGCAGGTGCATTTCATAAGATTGGAGACGGGGATTCCCCCGACCGCCGATCGCCAATCCGCTCCTCGCAAGTTGGAGAACCTGCGCCCCATTTCTATTCCGGGCTTCTCGGCATCTTTCTTGTTTCCGCGGGCCTACGAAGTTAATCTTTGCACGCCGGCGGTCGGTTTTCTCGTTTCCCTTCTTTCTGTTTCTTGTTACGTTCTGGCTGGGACGCGATATTCCCGGGTTTACCTCAAACCGAAAGAAGAATAAGAGGCGCGCGGATGTTTCAGAGAATCCTTCAGGAATTCCTCGTGGCGATCGGCGTGAGACAACCTCCGCAAATCGATCGCGTGGCCGACATACGCCAAGGGTATGTGGCCTTGAAAGGAAGACTTACGACGACCTCGCCGTTGACCTCGCCGCTCCGAGGGAAAATCTGTGCCGCCTTCTATTACAAGGCGCGCTACGTTCCCCCGAAATTCACGCTGCGGCGGCGCACCCAATTTCGCCGCCTCCTTCGGGCCACCGTCTTCGCGGAAAACCTTTTCCTGGAAATGCCCGACGGCCGGATCGCGTTGAAAACCCGATCCGATCCTTTCGACGTCTCCTCCCACGACGCCCTCGTGGAAAAAGGATTCCCCGGATTTCAGGCCTTCGAAAAGACGATCGGGAACGGAGAGAAGGTCGTCGTCTTCGGCAGAGCGAGGAAGTCTTCCGGGCGTTGGGTCATCGAAGTGGGACGGATATTTCGTTCGGAGCGCCGTTCCGCGAAGCGCGCGAGGACCGTCTCGAAACCTTCCTCAGATCGATGACGCGGTAGCGTTCGTCCTCGTAAACTATCCACTCCGGGGGCGGATCTTCGAGAAGAAAGTGTCTGCGGTCTCCAATGATCGCGTCGATCTCACGACGATAACTGCGAAGATAGATCCGCCCCTTGCGAATCCGCTTCCTGCTGTAATCTTTTTTCTTACGGATGACCAAGAGATCGACTCCGTATCTCTTCCGCAACTCGATCAGCGGCTTGGTGTCGGCCGCGTAAATGGCGCGGAAGGTCGCCAGTGTCCTTTCTTTCTGAAGAGCGTAAAAACGGGGAAACCAGGGATGAGCCAATTTGTAGTTGCAAAGAACACTCCGGCGCGCCTGAATCGGAATATCGTCGTTCACATACGGATGCCCCGAAATCAACGTTCCCGGGGGCGTCGTCTCGAAAAATCGGCAAAGCGAGGACAAACGACTCCGATCCAGTGTCTCCTTGCCGGGTTTGAAATCCCCTCTGTACGAAACGACCGCTATAGAAGCCAGGATGAGTACGGTCGCCGCCCGCAGCCCCGGCCGCGGAATTTTCTTCACAACGCGTGGCAGATGAACCCCGTGCCAGAAGGATAAGAGGACCGGAATCGTGTAACGGAGATAGCGGTTTGGAATGTAGAGCCTGATGAAGAGAAGGTCGGCGAGGAGGTATCCAATGATCGAGGCGACGAGGAGCGAGGAGAAAGAAGAGGGCCACGTGATCTCCTTCGGTTTCAGAAGCAGAAAAATCAAGAAGGCGGAGACGAGAACGAAAGGGGGAGTAAGAAAGGGGAGGAGGGCATCGAGGAGTGAGGGAGTGGGAAGATAGTGCTGGGCACCTCCTTCATAGAGTTCTTCGGTGCGCATCAAGAGTTCGTGAGCCCCCAACGGTCCGATGAACCCCTTCGGGGAGCCGAACCGGAGAAGAAGGATGACAAGAGCCACGAACGATCCCGCCAGGAAGAAGAAAACCGGTCTTCCCGGCGGGAAGAGAAGATTTCGGCGATAGAGGAGCAGGTGGACAAGAACCGTCATTCCGATGAGCACGGCCGCTACGGGATAGGCCAGCGCGGCGAACGGCATCAACAAGAGGAACGCTTGCCATCGTTCTCGTTCGAGGAAGCGGATCGTGATCATCAAAAGCGGCATCATCCATGCCTTGGAGAAGCCGCCGCTGTAATAGACGAACTGGTCGGGGCAGAGAAGGAAAAAGCAAGCGGAGAAGAAGGCTCCGGTGCGGTTCGTGAAAGAGAGAGCCGCGAAATAGGCGCAGAGCCCGGCCAAGGCATAGCCGAGAATCGCAAGCACCTTACTCAAAAGAATGACGTCGAGAAAAAGTGTTCCATACCAGTAAAGGACGTTCTGGACTGGGCTCTCGTTGAAACGAGCATAGGCAAGGAGGAGGTCATCCTGTCGAAACGTCGTCGTGTGATAAGCGGCCCAATGAATGGCTTGGCGGAGATCGCTCCGATAGACGGTGCGGCTTAGGAGCGCGGGGGAATGAAGATACAGGGCAGTGAGTATGCCGATCAGGAAAATGAGAAACGGTAAGAGAATGCCTTTCGACCGAGAAACCACCGTGTCACGCTCTTCCCCCTTTCGCCCCGAGGATCGGTTTTCTTTTCCCAAGTCCCCTGCTACCATAATGCCGGAGATTATCAAAAAATGGTGTCGTTGGCAAAAGCGAGACGAGGGCTGGGGGGGAGATTCTCTTTTTTCGAGGAGTTCTTCCGGCCGATCGAAGTAGCGGAGCAGCAATGGCTGGAAAGGGAACGTTGGGCAGAAGCCTCGTTGCATTTTTTTCCGATTTTTCTCGGTCTCTTTCTTATTGCCTTGACATTGTCGCGCTGGTGCGTCTTTATCGGATTTCGCGAGCAGGATCCCGCGACGAAGATGAGCGCCTTTCTCATGATTTTGGTCTGTTTTGTCTCCGCCGCATCGGCGCTCGATGAAAGGAAGGAACGGCCCCGGAGAGCCTTTGCGTCTCTGTTCGCGGTCTTGGCGGGCGGCGCCACCCTCGATGAACTCTTTCAAGGGCACGAGAATGTCGGATATTTCGTGCAGGCCCACGAAAAGGCCGTTTCCCAGAAGGTGCTCATCTACACCGACGATTTTCTGATTCTCGGTGCTACGATCATCGTCGCCGCTGTCCTCGTAACCCTTGCTCGTCGTGTTACGCGGGATCTCGTCGCGCGATGCTGTCTCTATGCGGCCGTTATAATCGCCTTGGCGCACGGCCTCTCTGATATCTTCGGACACCGAACCTTCATCTGGAGTTATTTTTTCGGGATGAAATTTACCCCGAAAGCAGGCGAATATCTGCTCGATCGCACGAGCACCTTCGAGGAGTGGTATAAAATTTGGACAGAATGGTTT
>RFFU01000094.1 GCA_003697085.1 Candidatus Hydrogenedentota bacterium | reverse complement strand
CAGAACTCTACCCGCTCGTCATCTCAGAATCAACGTAGCAAGAATGGTGCCGCGAGAACGAATCCGGCGGCGCCTTGGGAACCGGCTCTCTCATTCCAAGACCTCGCATTGAAGCGCACGGGATAATGCCCCGAAGCACGACTCCCGCAGGAAAAGGATCGTGCCCCGTTTCGGCCGCGTCGTCGAACGCGCCCTTACGGAATACCATTACCCTCGCGTCATTTCTCATACATGTTCTTTCCCCGCCGCCTGGCTGATGGAGAGAGTCAAGAAATGTCTCCGAGAACGGAACGCAGTTCCGGAATTTTTGTGGTTATAGCATCCCGGACGATCCTGTAATTCACCCCCGAGTAATCATGGATCAGGCGATCTCGCATTCCAGCGATTTTCTTCCATTCAACATCGGGGTATCGTCTTCGGACTTCATCGGGAAGTCTTTTCGATGCTTCGCCGATGATCTCGAGACAGCGAATCACTGCACGTTGCGTTTTTAAATCCTCCATGAACGTTTCGAACGTCATCCCCGCAATGAATTCCTCGATATGCCGGCATTCAGACCGGATGTCTTCAAGGTAAAGATCGTAATCAAGCAACGTCCAAAAGTTCCGCTTCGATCTTCCTCCGGAGGCTGGGGCGAAGAGACTCGGGACACACCAGTTCGACTTTACGCCCCAACAAATCCTCCAGATAGAACTCCAGGTCCATGAAATTATCAAAAGTCGGATCGTGAAACTCGACAAACAGATCGACATCGCTTCCGGGTGTTAACTCCCCCCGCGAAGCCGAACCGAAAACCCCGCATCTCTTCACTCCAAAACGGAGGATCTCCTTCCTATGAGCACGAAGAATTTCAACAATGTTGAGAACTTCCTCCATGAGGATCAGTATATTCCTTCCCGGATTTGCCGCAAGGAGGCGTTGGGGCCCTCATTCCCCGAAGGTTCTCCCCACCACAAGAGAACATAGAGAACACGAGAGATGGGGGAAGAGTGTAGGCGTTTTTTTCGCAAAGGAGACTTTTCACCCAACAGGTGAAAACAGGGGCTCGCTTTCCGTTCGCAGGTTTTCATGATCAAATCCCGTTCTGATTTCGAATCCTCCTTATTCTCTATCTTTTTTCTTCTCTTGTGATCTCTCGTGTGCTCTCGTGGTGAAATCTTCTTCGGGGATTCAGGGGGGTCGGTCTGTATGACAAATCATTGGCCCAGCTGATTTTCGAAATGTGAGCCTTTTGGGGAACGCGAGCGTCTTTTCTACAGCGCCTCAGGCGATGCCCCGGCACCGGCGGCGCCGTTGGGAACCGGCTTTCTCGTTCCGAGGCCCCGCGTCGAAGCGCACGGGATACCGCCCCGAGGTCGGATTTCCGCGGAGCGGAAATTTTGCATCTTTCGGCTTCAGTTCGTCGCCGCCGAAGGGGAGCGATGCACGTAGAGCGTCTGTGTCGGGAAAGCGAACTCGATCCCCTCCTCCGCAAATCGCTCGACCAGCCCCAAATTGATCGCCTGTTGGGCATCCATATACTTATTGTAATCGCCCGTATGGACGTAATAAACGATCTCGTAATTCAAACTGAAATCACCGAAACTGCTGAAATGGGCGCGGTCGAGATGGATTCCCTCGATCCCCTCGATGATCTCGCGGATCATCTCCGGTATCTTCCGCAGTTTTTCGGCGGGCGTATCGTAGGTCACACCGATCGTGAAGACCACACGTCGCTGAAGCATCTTCTTGTAATTGTTGATGCGCGCGGAGGTCAGATCGGCGTTCGAGATGACAAGTTCCTGGCCCTGAAGCGTACGAACACGGGTACTCCGAATCCCGATGTACTCGACGACACCCAAATCGTCCCCGACGATAATGAAGTCTCCGATGACGAACGGCTTGTCCACCAAGATACAGAAGTAGCTGAAGAGGTCTCCGAGGATATTCTGAACGGCCAGGCCGACGGCGATCCCCGCAATTCCCAGTCCGGCGATGAGGCTCGTGACGTCGTAACCGAGGTTGTTCAAGACGAGCAGCAGCCCGATGACCCAGACAGCAACCTTGGCGATCAAACGAATGTGGTGCACCGCCTGCGGGTCGATCCTCACCTTTCCCAGTTCCCCCGCGACCGCGCGCTCCGCGAGGAAATCGATCAGACGCAGCACGGAGGTGATTCCGTACCATGTACCGGCCACGACCACGAGTCCCGTGGCCAAAACACGCACGAAACCTCCCGTATCGAGTATCCGCGTCAGAAGAAAGAACCCTCCGACGAGGATCAGCGGAGTGATGATCCGATCGATCAAGTCGAGCAGAAAGTCGTCGATGAGCGTCTTTGTCTTCTCCGCCAAAACTCGCAACCGTCTCTGGAGAAAACTGGCATAGAGGCGCACCACGGCGGCCAGACCCAAGACAATGATGAAGGCGATGGCGTACTCGCGGACCGTATTGTGCCAGATCATCTTGTCCAGCCACGGCGGCCCGCCGTAGAGCAACCAGTTCATCGGTTCGACTTCCTCCTCGACTTCCGTTTCTTCCCCTTCCCCTTCCCCTTCCCCTTCCTTTTTTCCATCGCCTTCGGTCCCTCCGCCTTTCCCTAGAGTCTCCGCTTCCCCCCTGAACCTCCCTTAACCTTTCCGAATTCCCGCCCGGGCGCAAGAAAGAATCTTCCCCGACTTATCTTTGAAGCCGGGGGGCTCCCATCCTTCGAAAGAATGTAAAAAGGGGATCAGGGCGGTTCTTCTCCGAATGGAAGAACGATTTGCCGGAAGCCGGGGGGCGGCGATGGCGGGATAGGACAACGCCGCACCGGGCGCCTGTGAAGGCCCGGTAGAGAGCGAGGTTTTTTGTTTCTCGGTAACGCCGCCGGGCGCCGGGGAACCGAGAGGCGTGCGCGGGCGGCGCGGAGAGGTCGGTGAGCACCACGAGTCCGGCCGGAAGTGTCTCGAAGCCGAGTTTGAGGAGGAGAATCGGCGGCGAAGAATGATCCGGCGGCCGAGGAAAACGGCGCATCAGCGCCGCAACCCGCGCAAGAACCTCCCCCGGCTCACCGATATCGTGGTTCTGTTTCGCAGCGAGGAAACGATAGCGCTCGAGTTCGAGTTGGAAGACAGCGCGGGGGCAGGAGACCGGTTCGGTACCGAGAAAATCGAGCGATCGCTCGAGAACGAATTCCGGCAGTGGGCGGGTTGTACGGGAGGGAGAAATCCAAAGAGCATGAAGGAGCCGGGAATGAATGAGCGGGAGATTGCGCCGTCGCGGGGAACAGTCGAACGTCTCAAAGGCGTCAGCAAGCGCTTCGATTTCGCACGATGAGGTGCCTGCTCCGACGAAAGTGGGATGGTGGAGGAGGACGCGGAGGAGATCGACGAGAAGAGGGCGGTGTTTTCGGCGATGGGACACGGGAAGAAGCGCGAGAGAAGTAAGGTCCATCCATGCCGCCAGGGCCGCCGTTTCCGGGAAGGCCTCCGCCGGATTCGGAAGATCCGTGGCGAAAGGAAGATCGAGATGAGTCAAGGATCGAGACAGAAGCAGGCCGAAGAAGAAAGAGGAATAATAGAGGATCGCGGGTTGAGAGGGAAGGATGCTTTCCGATGGAGACGAGTGATGTTTGACAAAGTCGCCGACCAATGCCGCGACCCGGGCCGATTCCTCAACCGCTTCTTCAGCCTCGAAAAGTCGGATGAATCGGGAACCGCCGTCTCTTTTCTCCGCCGATTTTGGTTTCGCCCAACAACGCGGAAGTTTTCGATCATCGAGAAGCTTTTTCGCCGGCGAAAAAGCCCGAAAGAAATTGTGAATGCGCAAGGAGGGGAGGTCGGGTTGAGTCGTCGTGGAGACGAAGGTCACCCGGGAGGCAAAGCGGGCGAGGCGGAGAGCGGCCTTTTGCCAAACCGGAAAGAGGCGGGAGAAGTCGGTCAAAAAGAGCGATCCGGCTTCCTTCACCTCATCGATTTCGGGACGAAGTCGGGACGGGAGATCGTCGATATCGATGAGCCCTTGGGCGTCGAGGATCGCGTTGTAGGCGTAAAGAAGGGGTTCGAGGTGGGAAACTTCGGCGAAGAGGGTTCCCGCCATTTCGGGATGGGTCTTGCACTCACGGAGGAAACCGAGAAGGCGTTCGAAAGGAGGGAGCGCGGCGCGGAAGTCGGGAAATTTCTCGAGAGCAAGGAGCAGAGCGTGTCTTCGCTGCAAAGGAGTCGCGATGGTTTTCGTGTTATCCGATTTTCCTCCGTCTTCCCAACGACGTTTCAAAAAGAATTGTACGGTCATAACGGACGAAGTCCAGTTCCGACCGGCGCGTCCAGAAGGATCGCCTGCGGTTTCGAAGGCCTTCTCTTCCCGGCGAAACACGGAATCGAGAAAAGGAGACCAGAATTCGAGCAGGCGCCGATCGGAAAAGAGCAAGAGTGGGCGCTCGCGGGAGGAAGCGGAGGCGTAGTCCAGAAGGAAACGCGCGATAAGCGTTGTGGTTTTTCCCGAGGCGGGCGGCCCGTGAATCAAAAGGAAAGGCGAGGGATCCAGGGCCGCCAAGGTCTGCTCGGGAGCAAGGTATCTTTGAAAAGCGGGCCAGATTCGCTTGAAAATCGGATCATTCCATGCGGAACGAAGGCGTCTTTCGGCAAGATCCCGTTCGATGGGCGGAAGAAGGTCGAGGTTCTGGTAATCCCGGGCGGAGAGCATGGATTCGCTACCCCCTTTTTGAGCAGGATGATCACCGTCGCGCGGCAAGGACTTTTCTTTTTAGCATAAAGAGTCTGGTGATGCACCCGGAAAACCACGGAGTCGGCGGAGAAGAGGAGACCACGGAACTCGCGGAAGGGAAAGAACCACGGAAGACACGAAATCACACGGAAGAAAAGGAAAACCACGGAAGACACAGAAGGACACGGAAAAAAAGAAAGGCAAAAGTCAAAGGGAAAAAGGAAACGTAGAGCGCAGGCCTGCCGGCCGGCAGGTAGGCATCTTGCCTGCAGAATACCGATGGAGTAGTGGCCGTCCGTGTCTGCCCACCGCCCACGTCCCCGACGTCCTACCGCGCAAGGTGGGGCGAAGCGACGAATTCCTTGTCATTTCGAGCGAACGCGAAGAATCTCCCCTTGGGACCGGCGGGCGGCGCTCAACGGGCGGTTGCGGAGAGAAGGAGAATCTTTTAGAGTGCGCGTTCTGATGGACGGTGAGCGTGAAAAGAGAAAGGATTTTTTAGTTCCGGCCGATGAGATCGTCGCGTGGCACGACCGGTTCGTCGTGAAATGGCATAAGGAAAAGATCGACCTCGCGGGGGATGGTTTTCTGCGCCGCGTGCTCGAGAATCATGCGTGCAATTTCCACCTCTGGCACATCGAAGACGAGGCCCGCCGGAAGGACGTCGATGACGCTTACATTGCCGAGCAGAAACGGAAGATCGATTATTGGAATCAGAAGCGCAACGACGAGATCGAGAGAATTGACGAATGGATCGTATCCCTGTGGCCGTGGGTCATCGAGAACGAAGATCTTCCGATGAACTCGGAAACCCCCGGTTCCATCATCGATCGCCTCTCAATCGCCTCCCTCAAGATATTTCATATGCGCCAGGAGACGGAACGGGAAGACGTGGAAGAGGGCCACATTGTGGAATGCCGTTCGAAATTGGAAATTCTGCAGCAACAGCGATCGGACTTGGAGATCGCATTGGCGGAGTTGTTCGAAGACCTCCGCGAACGACGAAAACGAATGCGGATTTACCGTCAGTTCAAGATGTACAACGATCCCCGATTCAACCCGGCCCTCTACCGAAAACAAAAAGGTGTCATTCTTCCAATTTGACAATTTCAGCACGGCTTCCTTTTCGGTTCTTGGCCGGCGGTTGCGGGTGAGGTTTCCAGAGCAGGTTGCGGGAAAGATCGTTTCCCCTCCTTGACCGGATTTTCCTCCCTCCGGCCGCGCGGAGATTTCCCGGAAAAGAATTCGTACTTCTTTGTTTCCGTCTTTTCAGACGGCGATTTTCTTGAGACGAGGGGCGAGGTATTCGGCCGTCGACCGGGAATAGACCTCCTCGCAGACGCGTTGCAGACGCGGGTCGCCGGTGGCGGAAGCCAAGGCCATTAAAGCATTTTCCAGGCCGCGAATCCGCGTAGCATCGAGTACGGCGCGCAACACCAGTTCCCTCAAGAGTCCGTCCATTTCGTGGATCATATTTCGAGCGGAGATGAGGTCGTTTCGGAGTCCGATGACGGTTCCGACCAACGCTTCGAATTCTTCTTCCTGTTTCCGGGCACGTTCGCGATCGCGGTCGGCCGCCAAAGCCGGAACTTCGTCGGGCGAAGCGGCGGGAGTAGGGAGAGACGCCTCGAGTTCCCGTAGAACATTATCGAGGCCGTCGCGGGTCGCGGATGCGCGTGCCAGCGCTCCGCGGACGAGATTGGAATCGAGCCGGCCGCGATCGATTTCGCGCGCTATTCCCTCGATTCGCGCTCGTGTCTCCGCGTTGTTCATGGCACGAAGGAACTTTCGCGGGCCGAGAAGATCACGGATCCATTGGCCTACGTTTTGGGAAGTTGCAGCCATGGTTGTGTTATCGGCAGTTCGGGGAAGAAGGTTGAGGGGGGCCCTTGACGTTGATCGCCGGAAAACCTCGGGATTGCGAAAAATCGGCCGTTGCGTTCCCATCGACCCCGGGTGAAGATCGCTAGGAGTGTTGGGAGCCGCCCTTGATGCGCCCGAAGTCGCGGGGCGAGATTGAGAGGGTCGCGGCGATCGAGCGGAGTTTTTCGATCTCGTCGTTATCGAGGCCGTCGGCGGTCGCGACGTCGAAAAGAAGTTTCAGCATGCGAAGCCGTTTTTCGTAAGGAAGTCGTCCCGCGGCCCGCTTCACGAAGGCGTAGAATTCGATCGCACGATCGGCTTGTTCACGCGCCGTCTGGAGCAAGGCGCGTGCTTCTTCCGGTCTGACGCCATACTCTCTTTCGAGAACTCGTGCCATCCGGTCTGTTTCTTCCCTGGAAACGATCCCATCCGCCGCCGCGGCCATAACCATCAGGACGGCGACCGCGTCGGGATCGCCTTCCGGCCCTTTCCAACCCGGGGCCTGTTCCAGCATCGACGATTTCTCAGGAGAGGATTCGATTCCGAGAAACGCCTGTACCGCGCGAAAGAGGGGAGATTTCGCCATCTACGTCTCGCTCCGGATCATCGCCGCTTCAAAACCGGATAACCACCGAGGACGCGGAAGGGAAGGGGAACCTCGGAAGACACTGAAAAAAGGAAGGCAAAGGGCAAAAGGGAGAAGGCAAAAAGCAAAATGGAACAGAAGATTGGGAGCGTAGACTCTCCAGTCTGCGAATTGCCGATTCGCTCGTGGTGTCATTCCGAGGCGGGCGCAGCCCGACGAGGAATCCCCCACGAGTGCACGATTCGCTCTCCGCAGGTTGGAGAACCTGCGCCCCATTTCTGCCGTATTATGGAGCGCAGACACTCTTGTCTGCGAAAGAACGGGCCGGCATTGGAAAGGAATTCGGCAAAAAAGGAAAAGCGTTGAATGAAAAACGGTGATGAACGAAAGGACCACGGAAGACACGGAAAACTCGGACGACGCGGAGGGGAAGAAACCACGGAAGACACGGAAAATACGGCAAAAGAGAAAGGCAAAAGTCAAAAGGCAAAAGGGAACTAGAAGGTAGTGTTCGTTCATCGTTTACCGTTCATCCTTTCGAGTCAAAATAGCGGCGCGAGATCACTGCCGCCGAAGACGGCATCGGCGGAAACAAGTTCAGTGATCAAGTCTTTTTTCGAATTGTAAAGCGATATCCCGCTTCGGCCGGACGCCGCCCACTGGAAAAGTAGACCGTAATCGGTCCACCGGGTGAAAGAAGCGTAACCGGGAAGCCGGTCAGTCCCGAGCAAGAGGCGGGGAGTCCCTCGCGTACGACAGTTCTTCCCGACCGGGACAACAAAAATTTCGCCTTGATGAACGAAAGCGATCCGGGCACCATCGGGGCTCCACGTCGCATAGTCTCCGGTTTCCGAAATCCTTCGAACCTTTCCATTCCGCGTATCGAGGAGATAGAGTCCGGCCGTTTCGGGCGTGTACCAGAGGAAGAGCACGTGCGTTCCGTCGGGTGACCATCGAGGATTGAACTTCGTCCCGCCGGATTCTGTGAATTTCCGAGCCGCATGCCATTTCTTTTCGCGGTAATAGAGTTCGATCGTGTTGTAACGCGGAAAGAGTTTCCGCAGATGCGAATGGCGGTTCGAGACGAAAACGATTGCACCGGTGGCGCGGCAGAAATCAGGAGAAAGGTTAAGGTCGTTCCGATCCGTCAAGGGAAAGACCTTTCCATTGCGATACTCGTAGAGATTCGAGACGGAGATGTCAATTGTACCGGGATGAGGCGGATACCGACGGCGCCGATAAGCGCCGAAGAGGATCCGATCCCCTCGGGGAGAGAGAAAGGTCGGGGAACCGGGACTGGTCCAGTCTTCGCCCTCGATACGTTCCAGCGAACCATCGGCGGGATCGGCGATCCAGAGTGAGTTCTCCATAACGAAGGCGAAGCGTGCCGGTAGGGCTGAAGAGATCCGAAAGCCATCCGGCAGGGCCGCGGCCCCCTCGGGGGAACTCGGCGGCGCGGGGGCCGAATGAGCGATCGAAGAAAAGACAGTCGAAAGGACGAAAGCGAGAAGGAAGCAGGCTTCCGAAAGGGAAGTTCGGCGCCGTCGAAAGTCGCGAACACGGCGAGCGCAAAATACGTTCCTCTTCCCGCCCGAGCCGGAGCCGAGATTTCGGGTTCCTCCTTTCCGCTTCTTCCTGGATTGATGAAGACTAACGGACAAACTCCACCCTCCGGTTCATCCGTCTTCCCGCGGGATTGTCTCGTCCATCCGGAAGTGTATTGGGAGCGATAGGATCATCCTCACCCTTCGAACGAATGACGAAGCGGCGCGGATGGATACCGAAGACGTGAACGAAGTAATTTCTCACGGCGCGCGCCCGGCGTTCTCCAAGAGCGAGGTTGTATTCGCGCGTTCCGCGCGAATCGGTATGGCCCACGATCGTCAAGCGTCGTTCCGGGTGAATCCGCAGGTATCGCGCGACTTGGACGAGTGTATCGAGCGCGTCCTCGCGGATCCGGTCGTCGTCGTAATCGAAGAAGATTCTCCAAGGGTTTGAGCCGCGAGGCAGGACCGTGACGGTCACGGCGGCGAACGCGCGATCATCACCGCGGCGGGCCACGATTCGGTAGCGGGTGGTCGTCTCGGGGCAGACGCTTCTGCTACCGAAGGAATCGACCGGTGTTCCATCGAGGAAAATCTCATCCGCATCGAAAACCATCCAGCGTAGTTCCGCACATTCTTCCTCGATGATCTCGGGCGGAATCGCCAAGAGGCTTGCGGCCGGATAGCGTTCGATCTTTCGAGGAAGAACATTGACCGTGAAGAGTCGCCGGGCCTTTCCCCCCGGACCGGTCGCCTCGAAACGAAAGTCTCGTCTTTGTTTGGCAAGGAACGTTTTCTTTCCCGAGAGGGGCACCGCGGTTCCGTCGAGAAGGAGTGTTTTGGCGTTCGTTACCGTCCAGGAAATCTCGACGGATTCACCAAAGTGCGGTTCGAGGGGTGAAGCGGTGACCGCGATTTTCGGCGGGGAGAGAGAGCGTTTTTTAGAGGCGCTAGCATCGGAGGGAACCCGATAATTTCTCGTTGGTTCCGGAACTTCCTCACCGAAGGCCTTTTCCGCTTCTCGCAAGGCCCGACGGATAACGCTCAAGACTCCCCGGTTTCCCTGCTCCAGTTCATAGTGCGCCAGAAAGAGAAAGGCTTCGGCTCGCGTGAGACGGTCATCGTACCGTGCGGCGTCCGGTCGGGTACGGCCGAAGGCGAGACGACGTCGCGCAAGGCGGTAGGTTTGAACCAAGTTCCGATAGCGGTCCGGGTAAGAAACCGAAATATCCGGAGGAAGCGCAGGAGGTTTTTGGCCGAGTTTCTCAAGGAATTGCGCCCCCTGGGCGTCACCCCGCCGTTTTTCGATGCGGGCAACCTCGCGGAAAGTCGCTTCCCGAAGAGTCAACGCGCCGGCCGGGGCGGCGCCGGAAAGGAAGGGATGAGGGAGAATCAGGAAAAGAATCGGGAGAAGATGCCTCGGGGAATTTCTCATTCGACTCCGACTCCTTTCCTTGAGACCGTTCGCGCACTCCCTTCGGAAGACGAATCACAGTCCTGCGAACGAGGGCAACGTGGCGTGCGGCGATATACGGGAGAATAGCCAAGTTTCCGAACACGGGAAAGGAGAGATTCGAGATCCTTCTCGATGACGGCCCCGGCTTTCTCCGTCACTTCGTCCTCGATCGGAAGGTCGAAATCGTCGGCACCGTAATCGAGCGCCCGCAGCGCCGTTTCGTTGCGCGTCAAAACAGAAACGCGGATGTGACGAATATTATCGAGAAACGCTCGACACAGTGCGACGTGTCGAAGATATTCCTCGTCCGAGATCTCTCTTCCCCCCAGAGCGGTATGGAGCGGCTTGTAGGTCCAGACGAGGAAACTGTAAAGCGCACCGCCGACCTCGTCCTGAAAATCACGGATGCGTTCCAGATGTTCGATTCGTTCCTCGAGGGATTCGTCGAAACCGATGACCATCGTCGCGGTCGTGCGGAGGCCGTTCCGGATCAGCGCGCGCTGGGCCTCGAAGAATTCCTCGACGGAATATTTGAGCCGACTGTGGCGAAGGCGGAAGTCCTCGGTTAGTATCTCCGCCCCTCCCCCGGTGATCCAAAGCACTCCAGCGTCGCGGAGCCGCCGGGCACATTCGTCGTACGTGAGCCGCGCGCGGTCGGCGAGATAGAGGAACTCCGCGACCGTCAACGCGTAGAATTCGATCCATTCTCCATAACGCCGGCGGATTTCACGAAAAGTATCGCAATAGAAATCGAGGGTAAGATCGGGGTTGAAACCGCCGTTGAAACCCAGCAGGTCGCCGCCGAGAGAAAGGAGTTCGTCGATACGGGAGAAGATCTCGTCGAGGCCGAGGACGTACCCGCCGGGGTGCCCGGGAAGAACGTAGAAAGCGCAGTAGTCACATTGGGCGACACAGACATTCGTAAAATTGACGATCCGCATAATCGTATAAGTGGCCGTTTTCGGACTATGGAATCGATTGCGCACCGCGCGCGCGCGCGCCTTCAATTCGGTCGTGTCGGCCTTGCGCCAGAGAGCAAGAGCCTCGCTTGAAGACAGGCGGCGGACTCGGTCAACCATTTCGTTTCCGTCCTTTCGGAAAAAGACTTTTTACAACAGAGTTTCCCGGCCGATGATATAATGAGATGAGGAGAATGAGGAACAACGAAAGTTACAGATTTCCCCGGCGCGGCCTCCACCGCGCTCTGGTACTCGGGGTCGTATTCTTGTTGGGAGGAATCGGAAACCTTGCCGCGGTGATCTCGGCGGAGGACTCTTCCCGAGCGGACTTCTGGAAAAAGAGCTTCGGAAAAGTGATGGCCGAGGGACGGGTTCCGATCGTTGTCTTCGATATTGAGGGAACGCTTGTGGATAATCGCCCCCGAACTTGCGCCATTCTGAAGAAGTTTGTCGAAGAGAAAGGGAACGCATATCCCGATGTCGCTCCGAGGATTCGCAACCTTCGCGCGGATTCCGTTCAGTACCATCTCGTTGATACCTTTCAGGACTGCGGTATCTCGAACCTGTTCGTTCTCGAACATGCCCTGAAATTCTGGGCTGACAGGTTCTTCTCGAATCGATTTCTCAGATTCGACACGGCGATCCCGGGAGCGGTTGCCTTCGTGAATCGGTTGTGGAAATCCGGGGCGATGATCGTCTATCTCACAGGCCGGGACAAACCCAGTATGTTTTCGGGAACGGCGGGGGAACTGGAGCATCTGGGTTTTCCGATCGGAGTCGAACGGACGATGTTGATCATGAAACCGAAACCGAAGGCTCCGGCGGCGCCGTTCAAGAACGAGGCGGCCGGGTTCATCGAGCGGCTCGGCACGGTCGTGGCGGCGTTCGACGATTCGATGCGCAATATCGAGGTCTATCGAAAACGGTGGCCGGAGGCTCGCATCGTCCAGATGCGGCGTCCCGGCCAGGCGCGCCCGCCGCAACGCGAGGGAGTCGAGGTCTGGGACGGCTTTCCCCGTCCCTAGACGAGGCCCCCCTCTCCCACGCATCCCACCCCTCTCTCCGTCCAAGGCCGTATCTCAGGACGGTCCGCCCGAAAGAACTTATAATCGATTTGTCTGTAACGGCCCGGCGGACGCTTGATCAGCCGACCGAGAAGGGAACCTCCCGGGAGGATTCGGAAACGTCATCCCCAGAATACGCTTTCACGTGGGTCACGTAAAGATAACGTCCCGCCGGAAAATCCTTCTGAAGCGTGATGCGCCTCGAGATCCTGTGTGTTCCCGGTTCGAGGTCAAACTGATCTTCGATAATGTCTCCGACCAACTCCTGCCCTTTATAGATGGCGATCCGTTGGCGTACCTTGACCGGATCGGAACCCGGGCCCATGACCGCGACGGTCGAGTTGAGATCGACGTCGTCCCCCGGGCGAGCCACGGTCGGTGAAACCGAAGCCTCGGTGATCTTGATCTGGAGTCCTTCGACGGCACGGTATCCTTGCTGAGAATAGGTCTGGTCCGCCGAGGCAATCCTCTGGGTCCGCGATTCTCCGACAATATAACCAATAGCACCACCGACAGCCGCTCCGATCAGCGCTCCCTCGACGGCTTTCCCAGACTGATTTCCGATGACCGCGCCGAGTCCGGCTCCGATCAAAGCGCCCGTGGTCGTGCTCTGTTCCTGTTCCGTGCAACCGCTCGTGCCCACCAAGACCACAAGAACCAGTGCCAAAACCACCCCACCGGTGAACCGCTTTCTTCGTCCGAAGATCATACCACCACCCGTCCTTTCCAGGGATTCCTCCTGATTTTTTTCTCTCGACGGCTTCCGGGAAGGTTGCTCCGAGTATTCGGTCGTTCGGAGCAATTTCCGGAAGCCCGTCTTCCAAGAATTTTAGCATAAATCGTGCCGGCGGGAAGGTTTTTGTCGCCGCGATAGCGGATTCGTATCAGCCAGAGGTATTCGTTCACCGTATTCTTCCGAGCGCGTCCTTTCTGCGTATCCTTTCCGGTGGCGGCGGGCTCGAGAAAAAACAAACGGGAGCCCCGCAACCCGGGACTCCCGCGATCGAAGCGCCTCGGAAGAAAACTTCCGGAGGATCGCGTCGGTTTGGGGGAGATGTCGTACTAAATGTCGTAATACATCTCGAATTCGTGGGGATGAGGTCGCGTCCGCAATGCATCCACTTCCTCGTTCCGCTTGTAATTGATCCATGCTTGCAACACATCTTCGGAAAAGACGTCTCCCTTCAGAAGGAAGTCGTGATCCTTTTCGAGGGCGTCGAGCGCTTCCTCGAGACTCCCCGGCGTCGAGGGGACGCCTTTCTTCTCCTCCGGAGAGAGATCATAGATGTTCTTGTCCAACGGCTCCCCGGGGTCGATTCGATTTTCGATTCCGTCCAGTCCGGCCAGAAGCATCGCCGTGAAGGCGAAGTAGGCGTTGCAGGACGGGTCGGGACACCGGAACTCGATCCGCTTCGCCTTCGGGCTCTGGGAATACATCGGAATGCGGACGGCGGCGGAACGGTTCGATTGGCTGTACGCGAGGTTGACCGGGGCTTCGAAGCCCGGCACGAGACGCTTATAGGAGTTGGTCGTCGGATTGGTGAAAGCGATGACACTTGCCGCGTGCTTGAGCAGTCCGCCGATGAAATACAGGGCCGTCTCCGAAAGCCCGGCATAGCCGTCACCGGCGAAGAGATTCTTGTCCCCCTTCCACAGCGACACATGGGTATGCATTCCGCTTCCATTGTCGAGGAAGAGCGGCTTCGGCATGAAAGTCGCCGTCTTGCCGTTGCGCGCCGCGACGTTCTTGATGACGTACTTGTAGAGATAGAGGTTGTCGGCCTGCTTGACGAGCGGTTCGAATCGGATATCGATCTCGGCCTGTCCCGCGGTGGCCACCTCGTGATGCTGGCACTCGACCCGAATCCCCAACTGCTCCATTACCTGGACCATCTCGTCCCGAAGATCCTGGAACTTATCCATCGGAGGGCAGGGGAAATAGCCTTCCTTGTACCGGGGTTTGTACCCGAGATTCGGATTCTCCTCGCGGCCGGAGTTCCAACGCCCTTCGACCGAATCGATGAAATAGTACCCGCAGTGCTGATTCTGCTCGTAACGAATGTCGTCGAAGATGAAGAATTCCGCTTCCGGGCCGAAGTAGGCTGTGTCTCCGATGCCGGTCGTTTTGAGATATTCGACCGCCTTCCGCGCAATCGTGCGAGGATCCCGGTCATACGGCTCCCTCGTCTGTGGAACAGCGATGTTGCAGATGAATGAAAGCGTCGGATTCTTGTAAAAGGGATCGACAAAGGCGGTCTCCGGATCGGGAATCACGAGCATATCCGATTCATTGATCACCCTCCAACCGCGGATCGACGATCCGTCGAATCCCACGCCTTCCTCGAATATCTCTTCGGAGAATTCCGTCGCGGGAATCGAAAAATGCTGCCACAGACCCGGTAGATCCAAGAATTTAAAATCCACGGACCGAATGCCCTTTTCCTTGATGAACGCCGTTACTTCCTTAGGTGTCATAGCGACCCTCCCATTTGATTTGATTTCTCCGTCTTCTCGATGGGGGAAAGTCCCTTCTCGACAAAACGGTGCGCTTCGAACGTATCGAGAGAATAGCAATGGCCGTGCCATCTTGAAATTCATAAGGTTCCACGATAACCGATCTCCGGACCGATCAAAAATGACCTCCTTGTTGGTCTTAAATGACAGAGGAGAGCGGGGAAGCGGGAGTCTTTTTTTCGGAGGGAAACTACCAGAGGCCTCGAGAGAGAAGCGCTCCCAGCGTACGCGGGCCAACGACTCCGTCCTCGGTCAATCCGACCTGCGCCTGGAAATCACGCACCGCTGCCAGCGTCGTCGGACCGAAATGGCCGTTCGGCGTCACGGAAAAATTTCCAAAGCGGACGAGTGCTTCCTGAAGGTGAAGGACGGAGTCCGAGGTCATGCCGAATTCAAGCAATCGTTCCGGCATCGTTTCCGGAAGGAGAAGGACGGCAGTGGTTCCGGGGGCGAGATCGACGAGTTCCCAAGGGAGCCTGGAGGAACGTTCGGCCGTAGTTACGAGAACGGACTCGGAATCGGCTCCTTGGACCGGCTCCAATAATGCAAATTGATCGGGAGGAAGTGCGCGAAGCCTGACAAGAGCGGGGAGACGAATGGCGCGGAGTTCCGCGGCGGTCGTCTGGATTGCTCGCCAGCGGAGGTGCAAGGAACGGGCCACGGCTTCCGGCCGAGCGATTTCAAGGATACCGGGATCGAACGGAAAAGACTCGGCGTTCGCACGGAAAAAGGCCAAAAGGGGAAGCCGCTCGGGGGAAGGCGCTTCCTCCCGCGATGCCGGAAGTACGGAAGAGGGAGCGCGGACAGCACTCGAGACGGGAAGTTCGGGCGGAGGCGATTCCTCCCGCATCCTCCGGAACCGAAGCACGGTGAGCGAAACAAGAGCGATGATCAGAACGAACCAGGCCCCGATTGTAGACCACGGCATCCCACCGGTTTCGGGACGTTCCTCCGCGCCGATCTCATCGAGCGAGGCGAATTCCTCCTCCGCTGCCCGTACGTGCTGCTCGGTGACGATCTCACTCTCCGATTCCGCGGCCTTTTTAAGCACTACGCCGGCGAGAATGTTGATCCGGCGGGGAAGGCCGCCGGTGAGGCGATACATACGTTTGAGAGCGTTGTGATCGAAGGAAACGGGAATGGCGGGGTTGGCGGCGGCGAGCCGATGGCGGACATACTCGGTCGTCTCTTCCAACGAAAGCGGCGTAAGATGGCGATGAACGGCGATTCGACTCCGGAGTTGCACCAGCTCGGGCTCGGCAAGCCGAACACGGAGTTCGTTCTGTCCGAAGAGGACGATCTGGAGAAGCTTGTCTGTTTCCGTCTCGAGGTTCGAAAGCATTCGGACGACCTCGAGGGATTCCAGCGAAAGATTCTGGGCTTCATCAATGAAGACGGCGGTCTGTTTGCCCGAGGCGAAGGTCTTGAGGAGATGGTCGTAGAGGAGATTGATGAGATCCTTTCGTGTCGCCGCGGGGGGAACGGAGAGTCCCAGGTCCTCAGCGATCGTCGAGAGGAGATCGTCGGGACCGAGTCCCGTATTGAGCACGGCGGCGGTGACGAGCCGGGAATCGTCGCGGGAGAGGAAGGAACGCATCAAGGTTGTCTTTCCGGATCCGACATCGCCGGTAATGACAAGAAATCCTTTCCCTCGGTGAATCCCCTCTTCGAGCGCTTCAAAGGCGTCCGCGAAGCCGCTGTGGCGAAAGACCATTCCCGGATCAGGCGCGACACCGAACGGCTCCTTCTCGAAACGATAGTCGATCATAGGTGCGGATTATGAAGAAGAGGGTCCAAGACGTCAATTCCAACCGGGAAGCCGGTTCGGAAGAAACGGAAAGATCGCGGGACGACCGAAGTGTGGGGGGGAGGGGGGGAAACCGGAGACACGAAAGAAGGGACGAAGTGTATCAACGGCCCAGGATTTCGCGACGGAAATCCACGAAGCGCCGGAAGAGCGTGTTTCCCTGCACGTCCAAGGCCGTGACATTTCCCGATTCGATTTGCCAACGGCCGTCTCGCTCCCTGAAATCCAGGATTCCCGAGGCCGCGACGCTTGTTGTGGCGAAAGGAAGAAACGTCGGCGCAATCTCGGCCGCGACGAGGATGCGACAGGAGACGGAGCCGTTCGGTTCGCGGAGGAAATCGGTGAGTATCCATTCGAGAGAATGGACTTCGTTGTCGCGGAGGAGATCGGCGATGCGCGCGGCGAGTGCTTCGCGATCGAGAGGGCCGAAACGAGCCGCGGGAGAGGCGATGCTGGCCGCCGCTCGGATGTTCTTCCGGCGAAGGCTTTCCGCGGCGAGCGAAATCTCGTGATGAATTCGTCCGCGAATGTCGCGCCCCACGACAGCTTGCCTCCATGGTGTCTCTTCGACGGTTGTGCCGAGAAATCGTTTCCAATCGAGGATGAAGCGCGGGGAGACGGGACGAGGTTCTGTATCGAGGGGGAGAAGGATCATTTGAGGTTCCGTCAGGACAAGGCTTTTGTTTAAGAGAAGTCTTCCCTTTGTGACGACGACGAGAGCACTTGAAAAATGTCGCACCGGCGCGAGCCGTTGGGGAACGTGCCCAAAGAAGCGAAGTCGCCCTCGACGATCAACGAAGGCGTTTTCCCCCGCTCCCACCGTTTTTCGGTTACGAGCGGTTTCAACTCGGAGGCGGCCGTTCCGCACGGAAAGGACCGCTCGTGCGTCGTCCTCCTTTGTCAAAGCCACTGCGTTCGAAGAAAGGAGCAAGAAGAATCCAAGGAAAAAGAAGGACAAGGTGACAAGAATCTTTTTCACGGTACCGAGGGAGGGGAGGGAACCGCGAGGAAGAATTCGACGGCTTCACCCTCGAACGGTTCGCACTGTAGGCCGGGGCCACTGACGAAGATGGGAGAGGCGGAGGAATCGGAAGAGGAGCGGAAACGAAAATAGGCGCTTCCCTGCTGAAGTTCGATCGAGGGAGCCGGTTCGTGGATTTGGTCGGAGGGCCGAAGACAAATTCGGAGTCGCGATCGGGGGGCAAGTGTTACCTCGAGGTTTTCGAGAGAGAAGGAGAGGCGGGAGCCGGAGTCGGTCGAAACGACGGCGGAGTCGGGGAGGGGATCGCCGGCTTCCAAGAGATATTTTTTCGTGTTCTCATATCGCCACGCGTGCCCATCGACCGCCAAAATGGAACCGCGTCGTGCTTCCAACGGCGAATTGGCAACCATTGGGGGCGGTGGATTCCTGAGTGCGGGGGGAATGGGGGGACCGAGAAGAAGCATTCCGACTGAGGCCAAGAAGAGAGAGACGAAGGCGAGAAGCAACAGATTTCTTAAGCGATTCGGCATCAATTCGGGTGAAGAGGAACGAATGTTTCGTTTCGAGGCTGTCCTTGCGGAAATATCCGGCGGAAGCGTTTTTTTTCAGGAAATTCGGGAGCGTCGCGGCGGGTGGGGGCGGTGATCATTTGTATCCGTGGTAAAGGGGATCGCGGCCGTAGGCGTAACCATAACCGTATCCGTAACCGTATCCGTACGCGAGGCCGACACCGCGGACGTCATTCATAACGATCCCCAGGATCCGCCCGCCGACATCTTCGAGAGAACGAAGGACGGCTTGAACGTCAAGTTCACCGGCCCGCCCCACCATATAGACAAAGAGAACAGCATCGGAAACGCGGGCGAAATGAAAGGCATCGGAGACGGGCGCGGTGGGAGGAACATCGATCAAGATGAAATCATATCGTTCCCGAAGAGAGGACAGGAGTTCTTGAATGCGGGAGGTACTGAGGAGTTCATTGATCTTTCCGAGATCCGAGGTTCCGGAGGCGAGAAGATCCAGCTGAGGAAATGCGGTCTTTTGAAGAGACTGATCGGCGCTGGTTTTTCGGGAGAGAATGTCACGAAGGCCCGGAGATTCCTTCGCCTCAAAGAAGCGATGAAGTGTCGGGCGGCGAAGGTTTGCGGAGATGATCAGTGTCTTGCGTCCCATCTCGCTCAACGCCACCGCGAGATTTGCGCTTGTTGTTGATTTTCCTTCCTGAGGACCGGTGCTGGTGATGACAAGGCAGCGGCTCTCGAGCGTATCGATCTTATGCGCCAGCGTCCGATAGGCCTCGGCCGCGCTCGAATGGGATTCCGATGCGATGACGAGATGGCGGTCGAATTCACTTTCCGCGGAAAGGGTTTTTGTGGGGAAACGGGGGATTACAGTAAGCACCGGTTTGCCGAGGCGGTTTTCAAGAATGCGCGGGTTCTTAAGAGACTGGTCGAAAGATTCCAGAACGAAGGCGAAGGCGAACGCGACAAGAAGGCCGAGGGCGAATCCAAGAAGAATTCCCCGCCGAAGGTTCGGGCCGTGCAGCGCGGGGGGATAGACGGGGGGGCGGACCCATTGCGCGATATCGCCTCTTCCCGAGTTTTTGAGACGCAGTTCGGATTTCTTCCGGACGAGTTCTCCGAGGAGTTGTTCCCGCACACCGATTTCCGTTTTGTATCGCGGCACGGCCAAGGGATCGAAGGCAAGGGTTTCTCCTTCGAGAAGCGGTTCAAGATTCGGGGTGCGCGCCGATTGAAAGCGGGCGAGGTTTCGGAGTCGGAGATCAATCTGGCGATCGACGACGTCGGTCCACGCCGAGACAGCCTCAACGAGATGGGCGGCGGCGTTCCGCGCCGCCAGCGCGGCGGCGGCGTAGTCGGGGTGAAAGCGCGTCACGACGCGTTTCTTCTTCTGGAAAGCGCTCCATTTCTCCGCCCACACGGCGCGCGCCGCCTCCATGCGATCCCGCGCCGCCCCTCCCAGCGAGGGCGACAGGTCCCGGGGGAGAGAACCCAAAAGCGATGTCAACGCCATCTCCATCTCCTCCAGCCGCGGCATCTCCCCGGACTGAAGCCTGCGATGAAGTCCCTGGATCGGGCCGGCGTTTTCCTTGAGAATCCGTCTCACTTCCGCCAGTTCGTTGGCGTCGGCACGAATCTTTTTCGCCATTCCGGAAAGTTTTTCCTGTCGTTCCAGCTCCGCCACGACCGCCCGATACCTCGCCAGTTCCAACTCCGTCTGGCGGATCTCTTGGTCAATGAATTTCTCCATTCGTTCCGTCGAGGAGAGAAGGAAAGATTGGAGCGAAGTGACATAGGCCGGGCCGAGGGCCCGGGCGAGCCGGTAAACCGCCTTCGGATTCGATCCGGTGACGGTGATCTTCAAGACACGACGCTTTCCGAGACGCGTGGCCGAAACCATACCGGCGATTCGCTCGTACAGCGAAATCCATTCCTCGGAATTTTTCGCAGGCGGCGGCCCGAAGATGCCCGTCTTGATCACTTCGCCGATGCACTCCTCCGAACGCGCATGCTCGACATAATACGGAAACTGAATATTTTCCATCCTTCGAACGACGGCCGCATCAAGTGTCCGTATCTGTTCGGAGAGCGGCGGCGGAGAGATCATAATCTCGGTGGAAGAGGTGTAATAGACCGGGCGTTTCAGTTCATAAACCGTGGACGTGACCAGCGTTCCCAAAAGAGCCAAGAGACAAACGAGCCACCGGCGACGGAGAATGGCGATGTAATCGAGAATATTTCCTTGCGTGCTCCCTCCTTTATTCTCGAGAGTAGCGTTCGCGTTCAGTTTCCGAGGTCCTGGTAGTCGCTTATGGTCGCCGCCGTTCCGCTCAACGGGCGAAGCAACCGGTTCCAGAACTCCAGCGTGTACGAGATTGGCCCCTCGGGGACGTAAATGACATCTCCCTGTTCAAGCATTAGGTTCTGCGAGGTGTCCCCCTCGAGCAGTTTCTTCGCGTCGATTCGGAAGACGGTCGGATGATCGGGCCACCCTCGAACGACCCGGATGTCATACATTCGCGAACTGAATGTCGAAGGGACGGCCATCGTCAGGGCTTGCATAAGGTTGAAGGATTCGGCGCGCGTGTAGAGCCCGGGACGGGATACCTTTCCCAATATATAGACGCCGATCTCCTTCAGCTCCGGTATCACGAGCGAGTCGTCGTTCCGGAGAACCTTGTCCTGCGTCGCGTCACCGCGAAACCACAATGCGTTGATGTCGCAGGGGTCGAGCGCTCCGTCGGGATGGAGAATGAAGGCCTTCGCGATGTCCGCCTTCGGGGTCCACATCGAGGATTCAAGAAGCAGATCCTTGACGCGCAGGCTTCGGCGGGAAGAGAAACTGTATCGGCCCGGATTCTTGAATGCGCCCAACAGGCTGATTCTCTGTTCTCTCGAGGGAACCACGATGATGTCCCCCGGCTCCACGGAGATGTTTTGCTCCAGATCACGCCCCTTCAGAACCGACTCGATGTCGCAGACGATCGTCGTATCCCTTCGCGCGATTCGGACGATTCCAAGATCGGCGGTCTTCTTCTTCCACCCCGCTTGAACCAGCACGTCGAGAAGAGTCGTGGGACGGTTGATCGCAACCGGCCCGGGATGCTCCACCTCTCCCACCACGAGAATGTCTTTCCCGGCTGGCTCGGCGATCGAAACAGTGACGGCCGGCTGGAGAAGATAGCGACGGAGACGGGTCGTGATCAGATCGGCCGCTTCATCCACCGTCAGGCCGGCGATGCGGACGCTTCCGGCGAGCCGAACGACGATGGACCCGTCCTTGGCGACGCGCATCTTTCCTGAAAGCGCGTCCTGTCCCCAAACGAAGACATCCACGAGGTCACCGGGACGAATCTTGACCGCAAACGGATCCTCCGGATGATAGGCGGCGACGGATTCCTTTGGAACGGGTTCCTTCACCCGCCCTCCTCCGTTGGTCGAATCCGTTTCCACTCGGTGACCCGAAGCGGGAGCGGAGGCCGGTGGAGACGAAGCCGAAACGCCGGAGACCTGTTCCCCGACGCCAAGGGGGCGGAGGGGGGGAGAAGAAGAGAGGCGCAGTTCCTTTGCTCCGGCGGAAGCCGATTGAGAATTCGTTTTCGAAGGAGATTCCACGGGAAGGACGGGGATCTCCGGTACTGTTTTCCCGGAAGGCGTTGTTCCGGTAGGTTCTTCCGAGTTACTTTCCCCCGCGCTGATCGCATCGTAAGGGGAAGGGGAGTTTGCAGAAAGCGCACGGGAGTCTGAAGGAGGGGAGAACGCGGGATACTTCGCCGATTCCTTTTCTTCAACACCGCGACTCGAATGGAATGGTTCTCTTCCGATTATGGTATCGACTCTTCGAATATCCGCGCCGGCCAAGCGGATTCCTCGGGGCGGTTCTCGGGAGACCGCCGGCGTGTTTTCGGTAACGAGTCGGGGATGTTGCGGCGGTCGCGTGAGTTGAGCATCGAGGTAGGGAGAAGGGGAAGAGGCGATAGCGGTCGAGGAAACCAGTCTCTCAACAGAAGACTCCCGGAGATGCGCGCCGCCCTGAGACGCAATTTCTCCGGCAAGCAACAAAACCGCCGCAACCGCGGGCGCATACGGACTTCTGAAAAACTGTTTGACCATAAGGAACAAAAAGCCCTTTCCCTCCATACTTTAAATCATAATTGATGATTTGCTAAATAAAAAGATGCAAACACGGGATTTAAAGTTTTTTCGCAGGATAGGAGGAGCGGGGACGCCCCCCTCCGTTTGGTTCGAAACCTTCCCGTTCCTCCCTTCGTTCCCGAATCGAATCGTTTTCCTCAATAAACGAATTGTTCAACGTCGTATCTCGAAATCCGCGGGCCGGAAAGAGAATCACGAAAACATTTCTCCTCCCGTCGAATCACCCTCTCCAGAGAGGGGGGGGCAGGCACCCCCGGAAGAACCTCCTCTCGTTCCCCAACAAAGAGCGGGGAGAGAAACACTATATCTTCCTTGCTCAACGATAAGGAATCAAGAAGGTTTCGGGTCTCCTCGACATGCCGATCGGAGAATTCCTCCCCCCCGATTCCCAAAAGGATCATCAATCCGACCGCCAATCCTCCCTTCTTCGCCAGAAGAACCCGCCTGCGGACCGCTTCCGCGCTACCGGGCTTCGCCATACGCCGGCGCAACTCGTCGCATCCTGACTCGACTCCGATATAGATTCTTCGCAGGCCGGCGTTGCGGAGCGCCTTGTATTCCTCCGCCGTTCGTTCCTTTCCTGAAAAGGTATCGTGAAAGGCGTGAAAACCGTCGCGAAGCGCCGGCAACGACTCTCGGGCCATTGCCAATCGGGTCAGAATCTCCTCTTGTTCCATCGCCAATCCGTTGGCGTCCCCCAAAAAATAACTCCGTCTCAAGAAGAGACCGCGTCCAAAAAATCGTTTCACTTCCTCAAGGTGTCTCCTCCATTCTTCCATGGTCCGCACGCGAAAGGAACGGTCCGCGTAAAGAGTACAGAAAGAGCACCGGTTATAGGAACAACCGAACACGACCTGGAGATAGACGGCGTAATACTGATCGGGGGGGAGCACGGGGATGGAGCCGTAGAGGCGCCGAAATTCCGAGGCCGAATCTGCATACCGCCGTGGCGTCCACGAGGCGATCCGCTTCTTCCATTCAACTGCTTCCTCCGCGGCTGTGTTTTTCAAAAACGGCAAGTCTCCCCGCAACGCCTCTTCGAGGGACCGTAGCGCCGTTTCGTGAGAGCGCACCAGAAAGTCCTCTGCCTGGTGTCCGTCGAGCCACTGTGCCTTCGAAGTCCGTTCCCGGAAGCGAACGGCGCGAGGCCGTTTCCGGATACGTCCGTCGAAGCCCCTGCGAAACGAGAATCCTCCCTCCTGAGCGAGAAAGAGGCGCCCCTCGCCGTCGAAACGAAGTATCCGTTCCTCGCCTCGAGCGATAACGGCCATTTCCGAGCGGAGATCAACAAACGATTCCGGCAAATTTTTCTTCTCTGTTTTCCTTTCGGCTTTCACTGAAGATATTCTATCTTCTTCTGATGTGGCGCAAATAAAACTCTTCCGCTTTTCGGAAACCTCGCATATTTTTCGCGATATCCCTTCACCGGGAAGGGAGTCTCGGAAGAAACGAGGACGAATTCGAGGGAGAGGTATCATGACCGAAAAAGGCATCGATCGTAAGATATTCACCCTCGTGGCTCATCTCGTCGAGATCGTCTCGACGAGCACGGAGCGCGCCGAGGTCGAAGATCGAATTCACGAGTTGATGCTTCAGGAGGATTTCACGCCGGGAGACATTCATGAGGCCGTCGGTGTTCTGACGGATGTACTCCAGAAATTGCCCGTGGAGGTCAACATCTTCCGGCCCTGTGGTTCTGAACTCGCCGACGAACGGCCGTTGACGCCGCGGGAAGAACTGGGAATGACGGAAGAAGCCCGGGGGTTGCTCGACGAATGGCGGGCCATGGGAGTGCTCTCCCGCTCTCAACTCGAGGTGATCCTCCAACATTCCAGTCTCGCGAACACGGGAGAACTCGACACGGCGGCTCTGAAGGAACTGGCTTCCGAGACGGCGGAGGAAGGCTCCTTGCTGCGCCTTCTTTTGCTCGATCCCAACACGCGGCATTAGGAAAGGGAAATGAGCAAGAAACTCGTCGTCGTGGAATCCCCCACAAAAGCCAAGGCCATCCAACGGTATCTTGGCTCTGAATTCGACGTGAAAGCCTCGATGGGACACGTCATGGATCTCCCGAAGAAAGGAGGCGGATACAAGGTCGAATCGGTAAACGGAGGATATCGTTTCGAGCCGGAACTGGTGCCGATCAAATCCAAGGCCAAGACGATCCGTGAATTGAAAACCGCGGCGAAAAAGAGCACGGAGGTCTTTTTGGCACCGGATCCGGATCGCGAAGGGGAAGCAATCGCCTACCATATTGCAACTCTGATCGACCACAAACGGATTCACCGCGTCCTCTTCCACGAAATCACCAAAAAGGCGGTTCAGGAAGCCTTTCGGCACCCCAAGGAAATCGATTCAAATCTCGTCAATGCTCAACAGTCGCGGCGCTTGCTGGACCGCATCGTCGGTTTCGACGTGTCCCAACTTCTCTGGGAAAAGATCGCTCGGGGGCTCAGCGCGGGCCGCGTCCAAACCGTTGCCTTGCGTCTGCTCGTGGAACGAGAGAAGGAGATTCGAAGGTTCCGTTCCGTGGAATACTGGACGCTCAACGCTCTCTTCCGGAAAGGCGCCACCGCCTTCTCCGCTCGTCTCTTTTCCTTCGATAATACTCTCATCGTCACTCCCAACGAATCCGTTGCGCGGAAGATACTCAAGTTCCTCGATTCCTCCGGGGGCAAACCGATCACGGAACCGTTTCCCGTGAAAAAAGGAAGCGCGGTCCTGCTGAACCGTGCCTCGGTCGAAAAGATCGTGGAGAAGATAAAGACGCTTCCTCCCAAGGTCACGAAGGTCACTCGGAGTGAAAGGAAGCGATCGGCTCCGCCGCCTTTCATTACATCGACGCTTCAACAGGAAGCGGCTGCGAAACTCCGTTTTCCCGTCTCCCAGACGATGCGCGTCGCCCAACAACTTTACGAGGGAATCGAACTCGGCCCCGACGGGATGACAGGACTGATCACCTATATGAGAACGGATTCCGTCCGGGTTTCGGACGATGCCGTGGGCGAAGCGCGCCGTTTGATTGAACAATGTTTCGGAAAACAATACCTTCCCGAAAAACCAAATCGTTACCGGAACAAGAAGGGAGCCCAGGATGCTCACGAAGCGATCCGCCCGTCCTCCGCCTTGCGCGACCCGGAGTCCGTCCGGCCGTATCTTGACAGAAAACAATACCAACTCTACCGCCTCATCTGGTCGCGCTTCATCGCAAGTCAGTGCCGTCCGGCGGTTTTCGATACGGTCAGCGTCGACATTTCGCTGGGACCGGCTCTCTTCCGCGCCACCGGCTCTGTGCTCAAGTTCCCCGGATTCCTGAAGGTCTATCAGACGGCGGAGAAGGAATCGGAATCGGAAACGAACCAACGTCTCCCGGAACTCGAGGAAGGAGATCGTCTCGAAACCAAGCGCTTCGAGCCGGCCCAACATAAAACACAACCTCCTCCCCGGTATTCCGAAGCCACGCTGGTCAAGGAGTTGGAGAAGCGTGGTATCGGCCGCCCCTCCACCTATGCCAGTATCATCGCGACCCTCAAGAACCGGAAATACACACACGTCGTCCAACGCCGGCTCGTTCCGACCGACCTTGGAATCGCGGTCACCGATATGCTCATCCGTGCTTTCCCTGAAATCTTCGACTACAACTTCACGGCCGAGATGGAGAACGAACTCGATGCCATCGAAGAAGGTGAGATCGACTGGCAGAAGGTCCTTTCGGATTTCTATGGCCGCTTTCGCCACGTCTTTCAAGCGGCGCAGGAAACGATGCCGAATCTCAAGGCGGGCGTCGATACCGAATTCACCTGCCCAAAATGCGGCTCCCCTATGCGGCTTCGCTACGGGAAGAACGGTCGTTTCTTGGCTTGCAGCGCCTTCGACACGAACCAGTGCTCGACCACTTTTGAAGTGACCGAGGACGCGGAAGGGAATCTGCGGAAGATCGAGACTCCTGAGTTCGACGAGGTCTGTCCGAAATGTCACTCCCCCATGCTCTTCAAGAAATCGCGGTTCGGCGCTTTTCTCGCGTGCTCCCGCTATCCGGAATGCCGCGGAACGCGTTCGCTCAAAAAAGTGGGTGAGGAGCAGTACGAAGTGGAAAAGGTCGAGATCGTCGATCGAGAGTGTCCCGAGTGCGGGGGAGAGATGGAAGTGAAAAAGAGCCGCTTCGGCCGCTTTCTCGCCTGTACCCGTTATCCCGATTGCAAGGGAGCCCTTCCGTACTTCGTCAACGTGCCTTGCCCGGCGCCCGGTTGTTCCGGAGAACTCTGCGAACGGCGCGGGAAGAGCGGGCTATATTACACCTGTTCGCAATATCCCCAGTGCCGCTTTCGCTCTTCCCTCGAACCGGTTGCTCAAACCTGTCCCGAATGTTCCGCCCCCGCACTCTTCCGAAAAGACGGGAGCCTCGTCTGCGCCCGTAAGGATTGCTCGGGAGTCCTTCCCGACACCGTCTCCATCGCCGAATCCGAAACCTGATTCTCCAGATGAGCCTCACCGTCATCGGCGGCGGGCTTGCCGGGTGTGAGGCCGCTTGGCAAGCTGCTTCCCGGGGGCGCAATGTCGATCTTTACGAGATGCGACCGAAGCGAATGACGCCGGCCCACACTTCCGGCGACCTCGCCGAACTCGTTTGCAGCAACTCTTTTCGTTCGGAAGCCCCCTCTTCCGCCGTCGGCGCGCTCAAGAGCGAAATGAAGGTTCTCCATTCCCTCGTTCTCGCCGCCGCGGAGGCCAGCCGGGTTCCCGCGGGAAAGGCGCTCGCCGTCGATCGGACGGCCTTCGCCCGTTTCATCACTTCCGCGATCGAAAGCCATCCCCGAATCCGTATCCATCGGGACGAAATTACGCTTCTCCCCGAAAAGACCGATACGATCATCGCAACCGGACCCTTGACTTCCCCCGCACTCACCCGTTCCCTCATCGAACTCCTCGGTACGAAAACCCTCTCCTTCTACGACGCCATCGCCCCCATCGTTGACGCCACGACCATCGAGCCTTCGCGCGTCTTTCGTCAGTCACGCTATGACGGTACCAAAGACGGCGATTACCTCAACGTTTCCCTGACGGAATCCGAATATTCCTTTCTCGTCGATTTTCTCCGCCGCGCCTCCGTGCGCTCCCATCTCCCGGAACTTGAAAAACCCTCGTTTTTTGAGGGATGCCTTCCTATCGAGGAGATGGCTCGGCGAGGGGAAGAAACGCTTCGTTTCGGCCCCCTCAAACCGGTCGGTCTGACGGATCCCCGCACGAACGAGCGGCCCTACGCCGTGATTCAACTCCGGCGAGAATCCCTCCACGGAGAACTTTACAACCTCGTCGGTTTTCAAACGCAACTTTCCATTCCCGATCAAAAAACGCTCTTCCGTTCGCTCTTCCCCTTCCGCAGTGCCCGCTTCGCCCGTTACGGCTCCGCTCATCGGAACACCTATCTCGACTCTCCCCGCCTGTTGGCTCCCGATCTCTCGGTCCTCCGCTTTCCCCGTCTCCGTTTCGCCGGTCAAATCTCCGGTGTCGAAGGGTATGTCGAGTCCGCCGCATCGGGACTTCTCGCCGGAATTCTGGCCGGCGGCGAGCAGGAATTACCGCCGGTCGAAACCGTCCTCGGCGGGCTCGTTCGCTACATCACGACCTCGGCCGCCACTCCGTTTCAACCGATGAAGGCGAACTGGGGACTCGTTCCCGAGCCGCCGGGGCGCCTCCGGAAACGGGAGCGGAACCAGCGGCGCGCCGAAATTTCCACCGCGGCCGTCCAGAACTACGCGCGGCGCCTCCGCCTCCTGTCTCCGCTACCCTCTTAGATCGAGCAAGAGTCCCCGGATTTCACTCGTCAACGCGGTCACCGTCATCGCGTCCGACTGTTCCCGCCTGATCTCCTCCGCCAGATCCAGGAGTCGCTTCTTCACGGTCTTGGCGATCAAAAAGACCTTGTTGTTCTCCATGAACCGCGCGGATGGAATTTCCTCAATCACCCATCCTTCTCCGACAACCCGCGCCATAAATTCCTTCACCGCATCCCGATACGCGACGAGCTCGGTTTCGGTCCTTCGCTCAACAAGGCGCTCGCCTCTCTCCTCGATTTCGCGAAGCAACTCCTCCAGTTCCGCCTCGCGCACCTTTGTCGCGAATGTTTCCTTCGTTTCTTCCGCAGCCTCCACCGCTCCACCGCCGGACACAGCCGGCGTCTTGACCCGCGCCGCTTTCCCGCGGATTCCCGCTCCACCCACTTTTCCCTTTCCCTCAACCTTCATCGCTTCCTCGGCATCTTCATCCCGGCGACGCGCCGGCGCCGCCTCGGCTCCTTCCCCACCCCTGACACACCGGCGCCCTTTCTTTTCAGGAAGGTCTCAACAGCATCTTCGATCTTCTTGAAGGTTTCTTCCGGATCCTCGGCCCTGCGAATCATCACGATTCGGTTCCTTTCCTTCCGGGCGAGCGACCGGTATCCCCGCCGGACGCGTCGATGAAAGGTGATCCCGGCCGCCTCGACCCGGTCCAGGCCGTCTTTCCCGCCATTCCGACGGGTTTCGATCACTCCCAGTCCTACCTCGGGTTTGAGGTCCAACAAGATCGTCAGATCCGGTGTGATCCCTCCGGTGGCGAATGCGTTGATCGCCTTCACTTCCTTTTCTCCCAGCCGTCGTCCCCACCCTTGGTACGCCACCGAAGCATCGGTGAAACGGTCGCAGACTACGATCTCACCGTTGGCGATCGCGGGAGCGATCACGTTTTTGACGTGGTGCGCGCGAATCGCTTCGTAGAGGAGCAATTCCGTCCGCGCTCCGATCTCTTCCTCGAATTTCCTATCGAGAAGAATCTTCCTGACGCGGTCACCAAACGGCGTTCCCCCGGGTTCCCTCGTCAATACGACCTCCCACCCTTGCCGACGCAGTTTTCGGACCAAACGGCGCGCATGCGTGGTTTTCCCGCTTCCATCCGGCCCTTCGAAGGTGATCAGGAGTCCTTTCTTCTTTCGTTTTCCTCGCAAGACCATCAAGCCGTTCTTCCCTTTCCGTTCCGTTTCTTCTTCTTTGTTCCACCCGCCGGCCGTATCGCTCGAACGGCACGCGAGATATCTTATCGTCTCCGTGCCGTCGCAGTAACTGAAATTTGAAATATCGAGCGTTTCCCGGGCGAACGAGGCGCCGATCCGAACGCGCCTTGATACTATCACTCCGACTCTTTTTCAACCTGAAAAAATCCTTCGAAACGCAGGCGGCGGAGAGAGGAACGTGTGCTTTGGAACGGGGCACTCCGTTCTTGGAAAGAAGACAAGGTGGGGTCGCATTTCAAAAGGATGCTGGGGGGGCGAGCCCCCCCAGCATCGCTTCTCGAAACAATTAACGTTTTGCTATTGCGGCATCGACACTTGGTTCTGCATCACCTGATAATACCAGATGTAATGCGGGGCGTCGTGCAGGACGCAGGTCAGCGGAGGAACCTCGACACCGGGACATGCCTTCGCTGCTTCGAGCGCCTGTTTGAGCTGCCCCAGAGCCAAGTCCAGCTCCGCCTTCGCCGCCACGCTTCCCTCGCCCACTTCATCGATCAGATGGCGAAGGTGTTCCTCTTTCACAAAAGCATCGAAAGAACCCAGGAGCCAGTTGTACGGATTGGCGAAACTGGCGAACTTTATGACGGCCCTTCCGGCCGAAGCCAGAGCCGCTCTCGCCGCCTTTCCCACATTCACGTAGGTGATGAACGATGTCGGATCCGTTCCTTGGTCTTTCGTGTTTTTGTATTTCATATGCGTGATAAGGATGGCCTCCCGGCCCGATTTGCTCATCCCGTAAACGGTGAGAACCGCGTTGAGGCGCTTTTCGGCGTCCAGGACGTCAAGATACGTTTCCTCCATCTGTTTTGCGCGGGAGCGCGCTGAAGCAAGATCGACCGCTGTCTTTCCGCAGAGGGTGAGACCGCCGTCGGGCCCCCGGTTCCTCTCCAACCAGGTCGCCTCGTACCGGGCTCCGTCGTGAACAATCCCGAACACGGGAACAACCAATCCTTGATCCGGGATGGGATCTTTCCTCGCTTCATTTCCCATATCCGTTCCGCCTCCGCCCGAGAAATCCCCCGAGGGAATCCCGAGATCCTCCGATATGTCCAACATCGTTGTCGGGCGCCGCGTCACGGGATCAATGCCGGTGAGGAAATAGATGTGTATCCTCCGAAGCAACTTCGTATCAATTTCCGCTTCATCGATCGGATTTTCAGAACTCTCGTTCCACATTTCGACGGCGTGACGGAGGAGATTCACTTCAAGACCATCGTTATCGATCGGCTGGGATTCCGCTTGGGCGATCTTCTCATCGATATGTTCTTCCGTGAGCGAAAGAGAACTGAACAACCGTTCCTCAACCCAGCGGCCTACTTCCGCCAATTCCTCCTTCGTTACCGTCTGCTCTGTCCCGACTTCCGCGGCGGAGACGGGGGTTGCGAATCCTCCAACTCCAAATCCGAACACGAGGGTTCCCGCGACCACAAGAACCAATGACGCCAGACGCTCGGCATTCTTCATGATATTCTCCTTTTCCGGAAACCCTGAAACTCGAAAACTTAACACCAGGGAAACGACCCACCCCCAGAGATTCCGATTGACGAGCGGAAATCCTTTTGAATTTCAATTCTATTCTGCTCCCCCTAAAAACATCTGTCAATGTGATATTTGACACACCGTTATCGGAGAGAAGCGGGGTGTCTCAGAAGGACGGTAGCGATAACGTAGAGAAAATGCGCATGTTCGGTGCGGGATTCCTGCGGTCCCCTGTTTCCCCTCTTCCTCTTCCTCTTCCTCTTCCTTTCCCGTTCCGGCCGGAATGAGCAGCGCCTCTCACAAAATGTTTTCGAGCCGGGTATCGTTGTGGTAAAAGGGAAGTCGACAACCCCCTTCCAAGAGGTGAAGTAGGGGGACAAGGGAGGCTCGCCATGCCCGGAAAACATTCTTCCCGGAAAACACTTTTCTTCTTCGCTCCGCTTATCACCATCTTTCTTTTCGCCGGAGGATGTGGTTCGCCTGAACGCGGGCGGAGCGTAGAGGCGCCCGGTTCCGCGGGAGTGATTTCCGATGTAAGGCCGCCGAAACGCCGGCGTCGGAACACTTCGCAGACGTATAAGCGATGGCTGGCGTTCTACGGTGGAGAAGACGCGGAGGAATTCGAGAATGTCGTGCAGGATTCCCGCGGAGACCTCGTCTCCGTCGGGGGGGCCGATGCTTACAGCGGAGACGACGAGGGGGATGCGATCGCAATCAAACTGGACGAATACGGCAACGTGCTCTGGGCCAAGACCTATGGCGGAAATGAGGATGATGCACTGATTGACATTGCCGTCGCCCCCGAGGGAGGCTACATCGCGGCGGGTTGGACGAAATCCTTCGGCGCGGAGGGGACCGACGTGTGGGTCGTCAAAATCGACGAAGAGGGGGAAATCGAATGGGAGCGGAGATATGGAGGAGATGGGGATGAACAGGCGACGACCATCGATGCCGACGACCGCGGTTTCGTTGTCGGGGCCGGAACGACGTCGTTTGGAGCCGGGCAAACGGATATCTGGATCCTGTGCCTCTCTCGCGACGGCAAGATTCTATGGCAGAACGCTTATGGCGGTCCGAAGGACGAGTCTCCTCCGAGCGATTACGGAGAGTTCGCGGTCGGAGCCTTTTTCGACAAGAAGGGAAACATCGTCGCGGGAGCAACGTCCCTCTCCTACGAGGAGAACGGCGACATCCTCGTCTTGAAATTGGAGCCGGAGGGGGGGCTCCCGATCTGGCAGAGACTTTACGGAACGGAGGAAGCGGAGGGAATCTGGACTATCGCAGGCCTCGAGAACGGAGACTACCTCATTCCCGGAATCCGCGAGGATCCAAAGCGGGATTACGAGGAAGTGGAGTGGATCGCCAGAGTTCGAGAGAAAGACGGAACGATCGTGTGGCAAAAGGAAATCGGGATCGCCGGCGCCTCGAGTGAACCGCTCAACGCCTCGGCGACCCGTGACGGGGGTATTCTTCTTGCGGGCTATTTCGAGCGCGGGGAAGAAGATTGGTATTCGTCGGGAATTCGGATGGATGCGGAGGGCGGAATTCGTTGGGCGTTCCAAGAGAAGAAGGGGCGTTTGGATTATCTCGATGATCTCGTGGAACTGAGGGACGGTTCCCTCGTCGGGGTCGGAATTTATAACTCGCCGGACAAGGACAACCAGTTGATGTCCTTCAGATTTTCGGCGCGGGGCGGAGACGGATGCGGTATTATCCGCGATCTCGATTACGAGGAGGCGCCGGGGCCGCTCAAATGGAGGTCGGTTTCGGTGATGCGGACGCCGACGAAGGTCATAGCGAAGAAGACGGCCGCGACCACACGGGACATTGCGCGGTTTATGGCACCGGATTACGAGTGTGGTTCACCCGAGGCGAAGGCCGAGGCGAAGGGCTTCTTCTCTCACGATCGCGATTTCCTCGTACGACGGGCGCCGGGCGATGCGCGGAAAGCGGTGGGCTTCCCCCTCGGGCCTGTATTGTCCCATAACATTGAGAAAGGTCCTTCGGGACACGCGGGAGAGGAAGCGTACGATGGCTCGTGAATCCTCGATGAAATCGGGCATAACGAGATGGCGCACGAGCAATCCGCGCTTAGCGATTCCTGCGGAATTTATGACAAGATCACCGACTTGGCGGTGCATCTCGACCAAAGCGGCGCGGACGACTGAGGGATAATCGGCGGCTTGCAAATAGCGACGCGCTGCACCGCGATCGAAGAATTTCACGTCCGGCATATAAATGTCGATCAGGCCTTCCAGAGCACGGAGAGTCTCCACGGATTCGTATCCACCGCAGTTGTAAACAGTGGGAATCGAAAGACCGCGCCGTCGCGCCTGAGGAATTGCCTCAGCGATGATATGGGCGAAATGTGTTGGAGTCACTAAATTGATGTTGTGACACCCAGCGAGTTCGAGCCGCAACATCATCTCGACCAATTCTTCCCTGTTCACACAACTCCGCGACACGAAATGAGAAATATCGTAGTTCTGGCAGAAGACACAGCGGAGCCCGCAACCCTCGAAAAAGATTGTTCCCGAGCCTCTCCGGCCGCTGAGAACCCGCTCCTCACCGTAATGTGCGAAGGCGCTGCTCACCACAGGTTCCGCCCCGGCTCCACAGACGCCGATCTCTCCAGCGCTTCGCCGGGCACCGCACCGCCGCGGACAGAGTCGGCAAGGAGAGATACGGAGGGAGCATTTCCGCGAAGTGTCGGGGGTTGCCACGAGACTACGCCTTCCCGGAAGACGCGGGAAGAGACCGCAATGGGGCGTCCCCGGGACCAGCCGTTCCTCGGAGACGAAATCCGATGCGCCAAACGGCTCCCGGCACGTTACTCCGGAGCCTCCCCCGAAACGATTTCTCGCGTTCGCCTGCCTTCATCGAAAAAATTATACTCCGTATCGTCCGGGCGCGGAAATCCGGAATCCCTCCTCTTTCGGCTTTCTTTCGGCTTGAACTTTGTTAGAATGAAGATATGAAACAGAGGAATTTCGTCAATTTGGGTATCTGGCTCCTCTTCTTCTTCGTCCTGATGCTGGTCTGGCAGAAACAGACGCATGAGCCGAAGGCGACGGAAAAAATCAGCTACAGCAAATTCTGGCAGTTGGCCAGAGACGGCAAGGTCCGCAACGCCTCGATCGATAACCAGGAGGGAACGATCACCGGGGAGTTGGCGAACGGAAAGAAGTATCTCACCTACATCATCGCCACCGATCTCACCCTCGCGGAACGACTCGAGAAGATGAAGGTTCCGGAATACGAAGCGAAGGAGCCGGAGAGTGAAATTCTTCAGAACTTCCTCTACTACTGGGCTCCGACGTTGCTCTTGATCGGGGTTCTCTGGTTCTTCTTCTTCCGGCAGGTGAACACGGCCGGCAACCGCGCCTTCTCTTTCGGAAAATCCCGCGCGAAGTTGCTTACGGAGGAACGGCCGAAGACGACGTTCGCGGACGTGGCGGGAATCGAGGAATCGAAGGCGGAGTTGGAGGAGATCATCGAGTTTCTAAAGGAGCCCGCGCGGTTCACGAGATTAGGGGCTCGAATTCCGAAGGGGGTTCTTCTCGTGGGGCCTCCGGGAACGGGAAAGACGCTGCTGGCGAAAGCCATCGCGGGAGAAGCGAATGTTCCCTTCTTCTCGATCTCCGGGTCCGACTTCGTCGAGATGTTCGTGGGGGTGGGAGCGAGCCGTGTGCGGGACTTGTTCGAGCAGGGGAAGCGGAACGCGCCCTGCATCATTTTCATCGATGAGATCGATGCCGTGGGGCGGCACCGCGGCTGGGGGATGGGAGGGGGGCACGACGAGCGCGAACAGACGCTCAACGCCTTGCTGGTGGAGATGGACGGATTCGAGACGAAGGAAGGTGTCGTGTTGTTGGCGGCGACAAACCGGCCGGACATTCTCGACCCCGCGCTTCTGCGTCCCGGACGATTTGATCGTCGCGTTGTCGTGGATCTGCCGGATCTCGACGGCCGCCTCGGCATTCTCAAGGTACACACCCGCAACGTTCCCTTGTCTCCGTCGGTCGATCTGAAATTGGTGGCGCGGGGCACGCCGTTCTTCTCCGGTGCGGACTTGGCGAACCTGGTGAACGAGGCCGCACTCTTGGCCGCGCGGCGCGGGCGAAACGAAATCATCCAGGAAGATCTCGAGGATGCTCGTGATAAGGTGATGATGGGCCCGGAACGGCGGACACGCAAGATTTCCGAAAAAGAGAAACGAATTGTGGCCTATCACGAAGCGGGGCATGCGATCGTGGCCCGCAAATTGCCAGGGACCGACCCCGTTCATAAGGTGACGTTGATCCCTCGAGGAATCGCAGCCTTGGGAGCGACGTATCAGTTGCCGGAACGGGACCGCTATTTGAAGGAGCGGGGAGAGTATCAAGCGGAGATGGCTGTGCTGATGGGGGGGCGGGTCGCGGAGGAGATCGTCTTCGGCGAGATCACGGGCGGCGCGGGCAACGACATCCGCCGAGCGACGGATTTGGCGCGGAAGATGGTTTGCGAATGGGGTATGTCGGAGAAGCTGGGCCCCTTGGCGTATGGAGAACGACAGGAGGAACTCTTCTTGGGGCGGGATATTCAGCGCGTCCAGGATTATTCCGAGAGTACGGCGCGGGAAATCGATGCCGAGATTCGGATGATGGTGACGGAGGCCTACACGCGGGCCCGAGAAATCCTGTTGGCCGAACGCCAGGTGCTCGATCGCGTCGCCGCCGCGCTTTTGGAACGGGAAGTGCTCGATGGTGAAGAAATCGAGATTTTGATCTCCGGAGGGACGCTGGAGGATTTGCGGGCGCGACAGGCCGCGGGCGCCTCGGATGCTCCTGCCTCCGGGGGTTTGCGCGAGGAGGAACCGTCCGTTCCCGAATCCCCCGGAGGGCTCGAACCCGCCACTCAGCCCGCCTAACGAAACCGTGACGATCGTCTCGACCCGGAAAACCTCGAACCGGGCCGAGCGTCTTGCCGCTTCCGCATGGAACGATATCTTTTCCGACCGCGCTTCCTTCGCGATAATGGGGGTGCTCAACGTTACACCGGATTCTTTCTATGACGGCGGACGGTATTTCTCTCCGGAGGCGGCGGTACGTCGGGGACGAGAAATGATCGGCGAAGGAGCGAGTCTGATCGACATCGGCGGAGAATCGACACGACCGGGTTCTGATCCCGTGCCAACGGACAAACAGATTGCGCGGGTTCTTCCGATCATTGAGGCGTTGGCTCCCGACGCGATCCTCTCGATCGACACGCGTGATCCGGAAGTGGCGCGCCGGTGTCTGGAGGCGGGGGCGCGGATCGTGAATGATGTTTCGACATTGCGCAATATCGCCTTGGCGGAAGTCGCGGCGGAACACGGGGCCCGGATGGTGATCATGCATTCCCGGGGAGAACCGAAGACGATGCAGCGGAATCCTCATTACGAGAACGTTTTGGCGGAAGTCCACGAGGAACTGGAGCGGGCGGTGGGTCGCGCGGAGCGAGCCGGAATCTCTCGAGAAAGGATTCTCGTGGACGTCGGTATCGGCTTTGGAAAGCGCTTGGAGGACAACCTTGCTCTCCTACGCCACCTCGATCACTTTTCCGACCTAGCAGCGGGGCAAGTTTTAGGCGTCTCGAGGAAGAGTTTCCTCGGGCTGCTTGGCGCGGGTGAGACGCCGGAGGATCGTCTCGAGGGAAGTTTGGCCGCCGCCGCATGGGGATTTTGCGCGGGGGTCGAGGTGTTTCGCGTCCACGATATCGCGGCCACGAAGAAGGCGCTGAACGTAATCGCCGCGTTGAACGAGGGAAAAGAGCGGATCGAGACGACGAGGAGAGCCGCATGGTAAAGCCGGATTCGCCCGAGGTCGGGATGGCGGTCGAGGTGGAGTTCGAGGACGACGGTTTGACGCGGCACGGGTTGGCGAAGGTTCTGGATGAGACGGAGAAGGGACTGATTCTTTCCGGACCGGATTCAGGAGGAGAGGTTTTCCTGCCGAAAGAAGACGCGTCTTTGAAGGTTCGGTATCACCGGCGGGACGCCGGATATCAATTCGATACGATCGTGTTGGCCGTGAAGAAGAAACCCTTCCCTTTGCTCTACGTCCCGCGTCCCACGGCCATCGAGCGGAGGCAGTTGCGGGCCTATCTGAGGGTGGATTGTGAAATTCCCGTCTCGATGATCCGTTCGGATGATCGCCGGAGGAACGCGATCACGGGAGTCATCACGAACATCTCCGGCGGCGGCCTCGTGGCCGCCTTGATGACGACCATTCCGCCGAATCTGGTCGTGGAATTGAAGTTCGATCTTGGAGAAGACGGCCCCTCGATCAGCGGGGTTACGGCCCGAATCCTCACGATTCGTCCGGGGGAAAGCGGAACCCGTCTTCACGTGATGCAGTTCGAAGGAATTGACGACGAGCAGAGGACGGAGATCATACGATACACCTTCCGCGTCCAGCATGAACAACAGAAGAAGAAGAAGGGGGAGGCCGGAAAGGAGGAGCCGGGAGAGTGAGCGGGTTGGCCGAGGAGATGTTTCAGCCGCGGAATCTTCTCGACATTCTCGTCGTGGCCGTTGTGATCTACTCCTTCCTTCTTCTTCTCCGCGGATCTTACGCCGCGCAGGTGATGAAAGGTCTGGCGGTCTTCGGCATCATCGTCGGTTTGGCCAGTTTCTTTCATCTCGAGACATTGAGTTGGATCGTCGAACGGCTCACGCCGGTCATCCTGATCGGAGTCATCGTTCTGTTTCAGCCGGAGTTGAGGAGGGGGTTCGCCCGACTGGGCGAGCGCTGGTTCGGAACCTTTTATTCGACCGAGGAGATGCGGGTGATGGAGGAGGTTTGCGCCGCAGCGGAAGAATTGGCGCGGAAGAGGCATGGAGCGCTGATCGTCTTCGAGCGCCGCATCGCCTTGAACCCGTTCATCGAGACGGGAACGCTTCTCAACGCCGAAGTGACGGAGGAACTTCTCGAGACGATCTTCTTTCCGGGAACACGTCTTCACGACGGCGCTGTCATCCTCAGGGGAAATTCAGTGATCGCAGCCGGCTGCATTCTTCCGTTGGCGACGGAGGAGGAGATCAGCAGTCGCTACGGCACGCGTCACCGCGCCGCGCTCGGTCTCAGCCGCGAAACCGATGCGCTTGTCGTCGTGATCTCTGAAGAGACCGGATGGGTTTCGCTGGCCGTGAATGGAAAACTTGTCACCAACGTGAACAAGGAGACGCTGAAGGAGATGCTGGCGTTGTATGTCGGTGCGGCGAAGGACGAAGAGGCGGGTTGAATGACGCCGCGTCGCATCCAGAACCTCGTCCTGGCCTTGGTCTCCCTCTTTTCGGCCGGTCTTCTTTGGGTGTACGTCGTCGGACAACGGGAGTCGGAATGGTCGTTCCAGATTCCCGTCAACGTCCGGCTCGAAACGTCGGACCTGCGCGGCGAGGCCTTTCCCCGCACGGTGGCGGTTTTGCTTCGCGGCCCCCGCCGGCTTCTCGCCTCCGAACGCCTGAAGAACCTCGAAGTGAAACTGGTCTTGGCGGAATCGAAGCCGGGCGAGTACACCCGAGCGCTCGTCCCTTCGCTCGTCGCCGGAATTCCCCCGGGCTTGGAGATCGTCCGAATCGATCCTTCGGAGGTTCGCGTCAAGACGGAACCGCTCTTTACGCGGGAGGTGCGGGTCAAACCCCGCCTCGGTGCGCTTCCGGATACGATGGCGATCGCCGGAAAGATCATCTTGGAACCGACGAGAGTCCGCCTGAAGGGAACGAAGGAGGAACTCAAGGGGATTCGCGAGGTTTTGACGAAGCCGATCACAGTCGCGGGGGGACCAGGGAAGAAAGGGATTGCCGTGGGAGTCGTTGCGCCGGGAAAGAGTTCCGCTTATCCTCCATACGTGACCGCGACCTTCGAACTGGAGACGCGGGACACGCCGGTGGAGGCGGATACGAAAGAGAAGGAGGAGCGCTGATGCGGGATCGTCCGATCCGGTTGGGCGTGAACATCGATCACGTCGCGACGCTGAGGCAGGCGCGTCGCGAGGGGGTTCCCGACATTCTGGAGGCGGCCGAAGCGGCGATGAAAGGCGGCGCCGACGGAATCACGATGCATCTGCGCGAGGATCGCCGCCACGTTCAGGATGAGGATCTACCCCGAATCGCATCCCGCTTTCCCTTGAACCTCGAGATGGCCGCGACGGAGGAAATGACAAAGATTGCGCTGAAGGATCCCCTTCCGGTATCGGCGTGCTTGGTTCCGGAACGGCGCGAGGAATTGACGACCGAAGGCGGCCTCGACGTCGCGGGGAACTGCGAGCGGATCGCGACGGTCGTGAGGACCTTGAAAGGCGCCGGAATCCGGGTGTCGCTCTTCATCGATCCCGATCCGATTCAGGTCGAGGCGGCCGCTTCTGTGAACGCGGACGCCGTCGAACTCCACACGGGACGGTATGCGCGGACGCCGAACGAGGCGGAGCGGGAGGTTCTTCGCGAGTCCGCGGCCGCGACCGTCGCAGCGGGCCTGCATCTTCACGCCGGTCATGGTCTGGACCTGAACAACGTCGGCTTCGTGGCCGCCCTGCCCGATCTCGAGGAACTCAACATCGGCTTTTCGATCGTCGCCCGGGCCGTCTTTGTGGGGCTCGAGGAGGCTGTCAGGGAGATGCGAAGGGCCATCGATGCGGCGGAGGAGGCGGCGGAATGACGCGGAGTTACGAGGAACAGCGCGCGGCGCTTCTGGCCGAGATGGCCACGCTCTTCGAGTTCTTCAATTACGACGTCGACGCCGTCCTCGAACGCTGTCTCGAGGCGGCACGCAATATCCGGGATTTCGACGAGTACGCGTTGGCGTTGCTCCAACCTTCGGACGAGATCGAATTGAAGGTCTCGTCCGGTCTCGCGATCCCTCCGGGAAGTCTTAACCTCGAGGATTTTTATCCGCGGAATTCCGAAGAGTATATCGTATCGGAGGTCGTTGAAGAGACGGCGAACGTGATCTTTCCCCCCGGTGGCCCGATTCGATCCTATATCCTCGTTCCCTTGATCACGCACAACGATGTCGTCGGACTCTTTATGCTCGGCAGCCGATTTCCGCAACACTTTTCGGAACAACACCGGGACCTCTTCTTCTCGCTCGGCTCTCATCTTGCGGTCGCCCTCGACAGCATCCGCCATTACAAACAGTCGGAACAGAGGTTGGCGGTATTGGTCGGATTGCAGAGAAGTTTCCGCGCCCTCTCCTCTCGCGGTGACCTCGACAAGATTCTCGAGGGGATCGCGGGAGAGGGAGTCAAACTGCGGGGGCTGACCTCGATCGCCATCTACCTCTTCGATTCCGCGCGCGGTTGCTGGAGCCGCGTCGTATTCCGCTCCTCGATGCCGTCCGTCCCCCCTCCCGGAGTCATTACGCGGCAATCGATGCCGGAGAGGATCGAGCGAATCCTGGCCGATGGAGAGACGGGAGCGATCGATCGCGAGGACTTTTCCCTCGTGCGCCCCATCGTCTGCTCGCCGCGGTGCTACGAGCTGGTCGTGATTCCTCTCCGTGCTCAAGAAAAACAGACGATGGGATTCATTCTGATGGAGAACGCAGCGCGGGATCCGGATCAAGAACGGTTCATCGGCCTCTTTTCGCATCAGGTGCGCGCTCTCTTTGCCAACGCTATGCTGATCCGCGGCCTTCAACAGAAGACGGACGAATTGGAACGGAGCCACAAATTGATCCGCGAATACGCCGACAGCCTCCAACGTTCCCACGAACAACTCGAGAACCGCCTCAACGAAGTCTCGACGCTGCTCGAGGTCAGCAACGTCCTGGGAACCAGCACCGATCTCGATGAAACGCTGGGGTTGATCGTCGAGAAGGCCTGCGGGGTGATGCGCGCCGACAAAGGATCGTTGTTGATGCTCGACGGTGACGTCTTGACGGCGCGCTGCACGCGCGGAATCCCCGCGGGTAAGATCATTCAGTTCCGGATCGGCGAGGGGATCGCCGGAATGGTTGCCAAGACCGGCCATTCGCGGATCGTCGAGAACATCCGCGAGGAAGATGCTTTCGTCGTTCGGAGAGGGGAAGACGTCGGACGGGATGAAACGCTTCTGGCGGTGCCGCTCAAAATCAAAGAACGCATCATCGGGGTTTTGAATGTGGAACGCGATGTGAAATTCGGGGTCTTTACCCGCGAGGACGAGAGCCTCTTGAAGGGCTTGGCGGGTTCGGCGGCGCAGGCGATCGAGAAAGCGAAACATTTCGAGGAACTGCGCGAACTCAACCGCCAGACTCTCGAGGCCTTCGCCCAGGCCGTCGATACGAAGGACGCCTACACGCACGGACATTCCCGCCGCGTCAGTCGTCTCTCGATGGCCCTGGCGCGAAAACTCCGCCTGAGCCCGAAGGAGGTCGAGGTGATCGAGCGTGCGGCGTTGCTTCATGACATAGGAAAGATCGGAATCACGAACGCGATCCTCTTCAAGCCCGGAAAACTCACTCCCGAGGAATACGAAACGATGAAGGGGCACGTCATCTTCGGTGAAAACATCCTGAAACCGATCCGGATGTTGCGCGAGGAAGCCGTGCTCGTCCGCCACCACCACGAGCGTTGGGACGGAAAGGGATATCCCGACGGGCTTAAAGGCGAGGAAATCCCGATCGGCAGTGCCATCATCGCTGTGGCCGATGCGTACGATACGATGACCTCGGATCGTCCGTATCGGAAATCGATCGGGCGAAAAGGAGCGATGGCGGAATTGAAGAAATGCAGTGGAACCCAATTTCATCCGCTCGTCGTCGGCGCGCTTGAAATGATATTGGGGTTCGACGCGTCCGGTGAGGAGTTCGACGAGAAGCCGGAGGGCGAGGATGGAGAGACGCCGGTATCCGTGACGGGCCGTTTTTGATCAGGATTTGAACGTTATGTCGGAAAGCGAATACGAGGTTCGATGCGCCAAAAGAGACGCCTGGATCGCGGACGACGTCGATCCTTATCCCCCCCGCTCCGAACGGACCCATTCCTGTGAGGAAGCAAGAAATTGTTTTTCTGATGAAACTACGAAAGCCGTGAGTGTGACCGTAGCGGGGCGCGTGCGCGCGATCCGCGGACACGGTAAAACGATGTTTCTGACGATCGAGGACGCCTCGGGCCGGATTCAGCTGAATTTTCGTTTCGATATCCTGGGGGAATCCTATCGGATCTGGAAGAAACGCCTCGATGTCGGAGATTTCATCGAAACCACGGGGGAACTCTTTCGGACGAAGACGGGGGAAATAACGGTCTTGGCCCGGGAAGTGCGCTTGCTCTGCAAAAGCCTCGAACCGCTTCCCGCAAAGTGGCACGGTCTTTCCGATGTGGAGATTCGGTTCCGCCGGCGTTACCTCGACCTCCTCGCCAATCGGCAAGTGAAAGAGATCTTCGAGATTCGCGCGCGGGTGATCAAAACCATTCGAAAATTTCTCGACGATCGCGGATTTGTGGAGGTGGAGACGCCGATGATGCAGACCTTGGCGGGCGGAGCCGCCGCGCGCCCGTTCCGCACCCATCACAACACCCTCGACATCGATCTCTTTCTCCGCATCGCTCCTGAACTCTATCTCAAACGACTCCTCGTCGGAGGATTTGAGAGGGTTTATGAGTTGAACCGGAACTTTCGAAACGAGGGAATGGATCGAAACCACAATCCGGAGTTCACAATGCTCGAGGTTTACGAGGCGTACGGAGATTACGAAACGATGATGAACTTGACGGAGGAACTGATTGCCTTTGTCGTTCGAGAGATTCACGGCCGGGAAACTCTTCCGGAACAAGAAGGGCGCCCGGCGAATGTAGCCCCCCCGTGGCCGAGAGTTCCCTTTTTGAAGGCAATTCGCGACGGAGGAGGTCCGGACCTCGATCCCGCCGACCTCGATTCCGTCCGCAAAAGCGCCGAGGAACGCGCACTGGAATGCGACCTCGCCGACCCCGCCGCCTGCTTTGATGCCTTTTTCGATCGATATGCGGAACCATATTTAGTCGGCCCCGTCTTCATCACGGACTTCCCGCTTGTGATGAGCCCTTTGGCGAAATCCCGGCCCGGATCTCCCGGAATCGTCGAGCGCTTCGAGGTCTTCATTGGGGGAATGGAGATCGCGAACGCGTTCACTGAGTTGAACGATCCACGGGAACAGGAGCGGCGTTTTCTCGAGCAAGCGCAAGCCAAGGGAACGCCCGGAGAGATCGACTGGGATTATATTCGAGCGCTTCGCGTGGGAATGCCCCCGGCTGGAGGACTGGGCATCGGCATCGACCGCCTCGTTATGCTTGTGACGGGGACGCGCACGATCCGCGACGTGATTCTCTTTCCGACGATGCGTCCCGTACAAGAAGATCTCCGATCAGAAAAAGACGAAGTGGGGGAGTGAAAAGGTGATCGGGGAGATCGCCGTTCGGCATCTCTTCGGCGGACGCTTTCGAGATTTCGTGCGATGGCGGAGAGCGCGCTGGGCAACCTTCGGCCTCTCCGTCCTCCTCTCCGCCGCGGTGGGAATACGCTTGGGCGCCGCCGGTCATCCCGTCTATGGAATTCTTTCGGGACTGGGAATCTTCCTTGTGCTCTTGGTTCTTCGCGCGCGCGTCCATAAACCGCTCCCCGATTCCGCCCGCGGCGCCTACGCCACGATCGTTTCAACCGTGGCCGTGGCCGGGATTGCGATCGGTGTGATGACCTTGATCGTCGTCGTCTCCGTGATGGACGGTTTTTCGGCCGACATCCGTCGAGCGCTTCTCAAGACGACGCCGGAGGTCGTCGTGACCGATTTCTCCTCCCGCCTCGACCCTGCCTTTCTCGAACGGGTCCGTCGCGTCCCCGGAGTCAAGTCGGCTTGGCCCTATATCGAGGAGAACGCTCTGGCAAAAATCGACGGAGTGGAACACCCCTTCCCCCTTAAAGTACGCGGTATCGATCCGGGCAAGTTTCGATCCGGTCCCGCGCCTGAACTCCTCCAGGGAAATTGGGGCGATTTGAACTCCCCTGACCAAGCTCTCATCGGGTCCGAATTCGCCAAGACCTTCCTGCTGAGGAAAGGCGACGCCTTTTGGATTCTCACGGCCCGAGGCGCCGTAACCTCCGCCGGAGTCGTTCCTCGGATGCGTCACCTCACCGTCGCGGGAATCTTTCGCACGGGTTTCTATGAGGTGGATCGAAGCATGATCTTCACCGGCGTAAAGACGGCGTCCACGCTCTTCGCGATGGGAAGGTTCATCAGCGGTATTGAAGTGTCCGGAGGGGATCCGATGGACGCGAAACGGCTGGCGGACAAGATCGCCACCTCGATCCCTGCTCCGCTGTTGGTTCTCTCGTGGCAAGAAATGCGGCGCAACCTCTATAAGGCGATGCGGACGGAGCGAACGGCGATGTTCATCATCGAGGCCTTCCTCGTGCTCGTCGCCTCCTTCAATATCTCCTCCGCCCTCTTTATGGCCGTCGGAAGAAAGACGCGGGAGATCGGGCTCTTGTTGGCGATGGGAATGAGCCGAATGCGGATCCTTTTGCTCTTCGGCCTCGAGGGACTCTTGTTGGGAGGTACGGGAACCTTCCTCGGCCTCTTCTTCGGTGTCGCTTTTTGCAAGTATCTCGAATACTTCCCCGTGCCGATGCCGGGAGGAGGAAGCGTTTATTATATCGATTCCGTTCCCGTCCAAATGTCCCCCGCGCTCGTGGTCGCAACCACGACAGCGGCGCTCTTGATGAGCCTGGGGGCCTCGCTCTATCCCGCCCGATCCGCCTCAAAACTTTCTCCATCGCGCGCGTTGAGGTTCGAGGTATGAGAAGGAACGACGCCGACGGCGGGCCGCGCGCAAAGGCGGTGAAAAGGAAAGGCGAAGAAGGAAACGGTGCGGTGCCTTTTATTCTTGAGGCTTTTGGGCTGCAAAAATCCTTCCTCAACCCCGACGGCTCGCCGCTTCCGATTCTCAAGGACGCCTCGATTCAGGTGGAGGTGGGAAGAACGGTTGCCGTGATGGGAAGCAGCGGAAGCGGAAAAACGACCTTGCTGCACATTTTGGCCGGCATCGAAAGTCCGGACGGAGGAGAGATAAGGTCTTCAGTGGAACATCCCGGCCTCGTCTTTCAGCACCACTATTTGATGCCGGAGTTCACCGCCTGGGAAAACGTTGCCATGGCCGCACGTTTGGCCGGCAAGGAGCGGCGGGCGGCACGGGAGATCGCGGAAGAGTATCTTCGTGCCGTCGGGCTTCTTGAAAGGCGCAAGCATCTTCCCACGGAACTCTCCGGCGGAGAACTGGCGCGGGCGGGCTTGGCGCGCGCTTTGGCGGCCGAGTCGGGGTTGATTTTGGCGGATGAACCAACCGGCAGTCTGGACGAGGAAACCTCGGAACAGGTCACGGAAGTGTTGTTTCGCACCGTCCGGGACCGGGGAGCGGCCCTGGTTGTGGTGACTCACGATCCAAAGGTCGCCGCCCGCGCCGATCGCCTCTTCCGCCTCGAACACGGCCGTCTCATACCGGAAACGGAGCGGGCGGGCTGAATAATTCGGAAGCGGACAAGTTGTGTGCCAGAAAGAGTTGAGCCGTAGGAAATACGGTGCTTACTGGGACGAAGGAAAAAGACCCCCAGGGAAAAAGGCGCAAGGGCTGAAAAAAAGGCAGACGTTCTCTCTCCTGAAGTTCCACACCTCTTTCCATTGCCGTGTTTTCCATAAAGTTCAGCGTTAGATACCGCCGGCAAAAAACAAAAATCGAAGGGGGCGGAATAGGAGGAATACTTTGTTTTTCCTTTCGCCCCCTCCCATTTGACTTTTGCCTTCCTTTCCCTCTTTCCTGGTTTTTTGATAGGCGACCTGTATCTTTCTGGTATAAAGTTTCCTTGAGAAAAGGGACTTCGTACCGGAACCTTCGTTCCGTTTCCCCTAGTGAAGAAGGAGGCAGGGTGTTGTGAAAATCATTCGTATTTCGGTCTTTCTTCTCGGCATCGCGCTGGTGGCGGGGTTCGTCTCTCCGGTAGGCGCGGACGAGGGAAATTTACGGATCGGCGTCGTGGATCTGCAAACGGTGGGCCAGCAATACAATCGTTACCGTGCGGCCGTCAAGGCGCTGGAGGACAAAAAGGCCCAGCTGCAGTCGGTCGTGGACAGCGAGGAGAAGGAAGTCCTGGCCTTAATCGACTCGCTCGAGAAGGTCCGTGCGACGGCCAGCGACGAAGAACTGAAGAAGAAGCGGGAGGAGATTCAGGCCCGAGACCAGGACTTGCGGGAATTCGTGACCAGAACCAACATCCAGTTCCGAAACGAACTCGACAGTCTCCAGGTTCAGATTCGAGCAGAGATCGAGGATGTGGTCGCGTCGATAGCCAAAGAGCGGAAACTCGATCTGGTTTTGGAAAAGGGAATGTTGATCTTTTCTTCCGAGGCCTTGGAAATCACGAACGAGGTGGTTGCGGAATTGAACCGTCGTCATCCCGCCAAGGGGACCTCTGTTTCCTCCGGAAACGCTCCGTCAGTGGCTCCCACGGCCTTTCCCTCGGCTTCCCAACCGGCGGTCGGCTCGGGACACTGGCCCTTCCGCTGAACGCGGAAGAGGAGACCGACGGCGTGATACGCCGGAATCTTCGTCGGGTTTCGGGCGCGGAACGATGAATCGCGAGCGACGCAGTTTGGCGGAGCTGGCTGAGTTCGTCGGCGGCCGGATCGTGGGAGATCCAGAAACGATCATCACCGGGGTTTCGGCGATCGAGAACGCCCGGCGAGGAGACATCACATTCGCGGTGGAGGAAAAGTACCTCCAGAACGCCGCCGCCACGGAGGCCTCCTGCATCATTGTTCCTCCTCACATCACGGAATCCGAACTTCCGTTGTTGCAAGTGGAGAATCCCCGCTTTGCTTTCGCCCGCATTGCATCCCTCTATGCGCCTCAACGCCGTTTTGAACCCGGGATCCACACCACGGCCGTCATTCACGAAACCGCGATTTTGGGAAGGGAGATCGCCGTCGGGGCCAACGTTGTCATCGGTGAAAACGCTCGCATTGGAGATTGCTCCGTCCTTTTTCCCGGTGTGATCGTGGGCCGGGATGTCTCGATCGGCGATCATACCCATATCCATTCCAATGTTTCCCTCGAAGATGGCGTGACGATCGGCAGTCACTGTGTCATCCACGCCGGAACCGTCATCGGCTCGGACGGATTCGGTTTCGTCGAGGACAAGGGGAAGCATTACAAGATTCCTCAGATCGGGACTGTTGTGGTTGAAGACAACGTCGAGATCGGCGCGAACTGCACGATCGACCGAGCGGCTTCGGGACAGACCGTGATCGGCTCCGGAACGAAGATCGATAATCTGGTACACATCGCTCACAACGTCGTCATAGGCTCGGACTGTCTGATTGTCGCACAGGTGGGAATTTCAGGTTCCGTTCGCGTAGGAGACCACGTAGTATTTGCCGGTCAAGCGGGAGTGGCGGGGCATTTGACCATCGGCCCCGGCACCGTCGTGGCGGCGAAATCCGGCGTCACGAAGTCTCTTCCCGGTCATATGCACGTCTCGGGTTTCCCCGCCAAACCGCACAACGAAGAGAAGAAGATCGTGGTCAGCCTGCCGCGCCTTCCCGAACTCGTTAGAAAGGTCGGGCAGCTCACAACGGCGGTCCAGCGCCTGGCCCGTAGGATCGACAAATTGGAAGGAGGACCGATGTGAACCAGGCTACTCTGGGAAGAGCGATCACATTTGAAGGAGCCGGATTACATACGGGCGTCGACGTGCGGATGCGGATCCGGCCCGCCGAAGCCGACCGAGGAATCATCTTCGTCCGAACCGATCTCGCGGAATCCCCCGAGATCCCGGTCCGTCTCGATTACCTCATCGGCACCGAACGAGAAACGACTCTGGGGCGCGGCGAAGTCACCGTTCACACCGTCGAACATATCCTTTCCGCACTCGGCGGACTCGGCATCGACAACGCGATCATCGACATCAACGGACCCGAAGTACCGATCCTCGACGGCAGCGCCGCTCCGTTCGTCGAGGAGATAAGAAAGGTCGGTATCAAATCCCTCAAATCTCCGCGGCGGATCTTTCGAGTCAGGGAACCCGTCTGGCTCGAAGATAACGACAAGCAGATCATCATTCTCCCTTCCACCGATTTTCGCGTTTCCTACACGATTCACTATCCGGAATCCGGCATTCATTCTCAGTTCTATTCCCTATCGGTGACCGCAGAGAGTTTCGAGAAGGAGCTGGCGGGGGCGCGAACCTTTTGCACGAAGGACGAGGTGGAGGAACTGCGCGGCGCCGGGTTGATCAAGGGCGGATCCCTCGAAAACGCCATCGTCTTCGATGAGAAGGGCGTTCTTCCACAGTGTCGCTTGCGTTACCCCGATGAACCCGTACGACACAAAATCCTCGATCTCATCGGCGACCTGATGTTTCTCGGCTGCCAAGTGAAGGGACACGTGATCGTTATCCGTGGCGGCCACGCGCTCAACGTCCGCATGGCCCGAAAACTCGACGAGTTGAAGCAAAAAACCGTCGCTCATTACCACCGTTCCCTTTCCGTCACGAATGAACAGCTCGACATCGAGGCCATCAAACGGATCCTTCCGCATCGTTATCCCTTCCTTCTCGTGGACCGCATCCTTTCCATCGAGCCGGGGAAGAAGATCGTCGGTCTTAAAAACGTCACCGGTAATGAACACTTTTTCCAGGGGCATTTTCCGCAGTATCCGATTATGCCCGGGGTTCTCTTGATCGAGGCGATGGCTCAGGTCGGGGGAGTGATGCTGCTCTCCGGCTCGAATATGCCCGGTCGCCTCGTCTTCTTTATGGGGCTGGACAACGTCAAGTTCCGCAAACCCGTCGTTCCCGGCGATCAGGTCATCTTCGAGGTGGAAGCCGTCAAGATTCGATCGAGGACGGGACTGATGCGCGGCGAAGCCTACGTGGAAGGAACCCTGGTGGCGGAGGCCGATCTGAAATTCTCGATTCCGGAGGAGGGCTGAACGTGACTTCGCCCGTCTCCGCGAATTCAACCGGACACACCGGTTCCGGTATCGACGGAGGGGCGGAGATTCACCCGACCGCCGTGGTCGATGCCGAAGCCGTCATCGGTTCGGGAACCATTGTCGGGCCGTACTGCGTCATCGGCCCGAAGGTGCGCCTGGGGGCCCGATGTCTACTCCGAAACCACGTCACGATCGAAGGTCCCTCGGAAATCGGCGACGAGAATCATTTCTTTCCAGGAAGTGTCGTGGGATCGCGGCCGCAGGACCTCAAATACCGCGGGGAAGAAACTCTTCTGGTCGTCGGTTCGAGAAACATCTTCCGAGAATGCGTCACAATCAATCGAGGGACCGTTGGAGGAGGCGGCAAGACGTCGATTGGAAACGGATGCCTTTTTATGGCCTACTCCCATGTCGCGCATGACTGTCATCTTGGTAACGAGGTGATTTTAGCCAATGCGGCCACGCTGGCCGGGCACGTCACGATAGGGGATTGCGCCGCGGTCGGGGGGTTGACGCCCGTCCACCAATTCGTGAGAATCGGACCGTACGCCTTCATCGGAGGTCAGACACGCATAAGCCAGGATGTCGTTCCCTTCGCGCGCATCGCGGGAATTCCTCCCCTTTTTCTCGGGGCCAATTCCATCGGTTTGAAACGACGCGGTTTCTCCGAAGAGGTCGTCGAAGAAATCTCCAAGGCCTTGCGGATTCTTTTCCGAGGAAAACTAACCATCCACGCTGCTGTTAAAAGAATCGCTTCGGAATGCCGCAATATTCAGGAGATTCGATTGATCCTGGAATTTCTGAGGAAGTCCGAACGGGGAATTCTCCGATAACTCGATTCGCGATTTGCGCCCGATTTGCCCCAGCCCCGATTTGCCCCAGCGATTTGCCCCAGGGGTTTACTTTTTGACATTTTGGGAAGAAGCGGTTGCTCTTCTCAAATCAACAGAGATCACGGAGGACATACCGAGGAGGCACAGAGAAAAAATGGAAAAAGGGAATGGCGAATGTCGTTTTCGAAAAAAACGACATCCCGAAAAGAAGGGCTCCGACGGGGCGAGAGATATACAAAACGGTTAAGCGGACCTTCTCGCTCGGCCGGACTTCTTCTTCTCCACTTTTCATTCTCCACTTTCCATTCTCCGTGATCTCTGCGTCCCCGTAGCAAATCTTGTTTCGGATAAAGTTGCATGATCCCGGTTTATAACTTCACCTGATTCGTCACTCTTTTTCCCGCTTTCCCGTCTTTCCATTCGTTTCTCCACAAGTCTCTTATCTCCTTCGAAACACCAGGCTCTTATCTTTCGAAAAAAATCAGTTCCTCTTTTCAAGAAGGAAGAGGCGGTGACTGGCCTTGAAAAACGGAAGAAATCCAGCAGGTTTCTCCAAAAGGCTTGAGATCGGCGTCAAGACTTCCCAGAAGAGATTCTTCCACATCGGCTGCTTCTTTGGAACACCTTGCGGAGACACGCGCTCCCGTTCCGCCGTTCTCGGCAACGATGAGTCATTTTTCCCTTTCCCCCGCAATCGTTTTTCGATCCCTTTCGCCCATTCCACGGCACGCAGCACAGGGAGATACTCCACCGGCCTTTCCTTCACGATCACGAATCCGCTCCGGCGCAATTGCTCACGCCACCACTCCAACCGTTCAGGAAACATATGCGCCTGCCAGGTGACCCCCCGGACGCTCCAGAATCTCGACCAGGAGAACGTGCCCGCCCGGTTCGAGAATACGGAAAATTTCATCGAGCACGAATTCCTTCTCCCGAATATGTTGCAACACGGTAATGGCGAGCACGAGATTACACGAACGGCTTCGAATCGGCACGGCGAGCTCGGAAGCGACGACCGAGGGACGGGCGGACAGAGCAATATCGCAGCCATGCGCGACCCACCCTCGCCCCCGCAGCAACCGCATCCATCGCCCGCGTCCGCATCCGATCTCGAACGCTCGGCCCGAAGGGAGTTCCCGCAGGACCTCCTCGATCGCCTCTCGAAAAATGCGATCGACGAGACGATTGAAACCAGCGGGAAGAGACGGATAATTGACAGCCGCAAGATCATCGACGGTCTCCCGGTGCACGGAACGCCAATAGGAATCGGTCGAAAAGGAATTCATGGCCTCGGAAAGGAAGAGCAAAACCGCCGGTCGGCAATCAAGCCAATTCCAACATCCGCGTTATGGTTCTTCGCGCCGCGTCCATCACCTCCCTCGAAAGTCGGATCTCCGGCGCCAACCGTTCCAGAGTTCTTCTCGTGTCCGGAACGGTAATCATCTTCATATATTTGCAAAGATTGCAAGATTTGTAGAAGCGCTTGTGCGGAACCTCGATCATCAAGCGGTCGGAAAGTCCGCATTCGGTAACGACGATGAATTCTTCCGCGTCGGATTCTTGAGCGTACCGAATCATTCCCGAAGTGGAGAGGATGGCGTCGGCAAGATCAAGAACGTCGGTTCGGCATTCGGGGTGAACGAGTACCTTCGCCTTCGGAAAGGCCTTCCGCGTCTCGAGAATATCCTTCGGTGCAAGCTGGTGGTGAACGTAGCAATCTCCTTCCCACGGAATAATTCGTTTTTTCGAGTTCTTGGCGACATAAGCCGCGAGATTCCTGTCGGGAAGGAAGAGGATCGTCTCGTTCGGAAGCGCGTTGACAATCTTGACGGCATTGGCCGATGTGACACAGACATCGGAAACCGCCTTCACTTCCGCCGTCGTGTTCACATAAGAGACCACGGCGAGATCGGGATAGTCTTTTCGAAGTTCGGCTGCTTTTCGGCGCACGGCCTCCGCAGTCGCCGCCTCCGCCAAACTGCAGCCCGCCGCCAGGTTCGGAAGAAGAACGCGGCTTTCGGGACAGAGAATCTTGGCCGTTTCGGCCATAAAGTGGACTCCACAGAAGACGATCACGGGAGCCGAGACCTCCGCCGCTTTCCGCGCCAGTTCCAGGGAGTCTCCCACGAAATCCGCCACTTCGAAGATCTCCGGCCGTTGGTAGTTGTGCGCCAGAAGAACCGCTCCGTGCTTCTTCTTCAGGAGGCGTATTTCCTCGAGGTCCCTCTCGAGTTCCGCCACCGTTTCGGCATCATAGAGTCCGGCTCCCAATCGGGACAGTTTTTCCTCCAATGTCACTCCCATCGTCTCTGCCTTTCTTTCCTTTCGTCGCAATTATAGTCGAGAAAGACGGAAATCGCACATCAAAACCGCTGAACACGCTGAATTCTCGGAAAGTGGGAAAACACCGAACACACCGAAAACGCGGAAGGGGGAGGGAAAGGCGGCATCTACAAACGTTTACCGTTCGTCGTTCAACACTGAACAATCAGAAACGAGAAACGAATAACGACGAAGAGACGGAACAACACGATCCATACGGGACCCGTGGAAGAAAGAGCCGGGATGGATCTAATGACATTCAGGGAAACATTGAAAAGGAAATGACCCGTTCCGAGAGCAGTTCCAAAAGTATCAACGCCGTAATCGAGGTGACCGCCAGCCGCCATTCCCGATGGCGCCAATAACGTCTCCAAGACCATTCTCCCGCGATTCTTCTCGGAATTCGATAAGGAAACAGGGCGGGGACTTCGGCCATATACCGCGCGTAATCCTCTCCAAACTTCTCCAACAACTCCTTTTCTTCCTGACGCACTTTTGGCACATAAAAGACCACGACGAAAAGCAAAACCGCGAAGATATTCTCGACACTGTTGAGCGCCGCGCAAAACCCGAGGGCAATGAGAAGCGACCCGAGATAAAGCGGATGCCGTACGACGGCGTAGGGTCCCTTACGACAGACCTTCCGGCTCTTTTCGATCGTCCCCGCGGCCCAAGCCCGAAACAAGATCCCACTGAGGATCACCAAAACCGCCACACTTCCCGTCCACGGAAATTTTCCGGTAACAAACGCATCGAGATCAAGCGGGCGAGTTCCGGAAAGGAGGTCTTTCGCGAAAAGAAAAAGGACCAGAAAAAACGCGGCCGGTACCCGATAACGCGTCAAAATTCCAACCAGGCGGCTGCTCTGGGAAGACGGTCGTTCCTTGTCCCTTCGCCATTCTCTCCGTTCCGCGCGCTGCCGCACGTCACCAGGCTTTTCTTTCAACACGTTCGAAGACGTTCCCGACATCCGCTCTCTCGCTTCTGCTCTTCCCTCCCCGCCCCCGCGTTCCCTCCGTTCTCGCCTGATGTGATTATACATCAGATTTACCTCGTTTTTGAGAAAAAATTGGGGGTTCCGCAGCAAAATTCGCGGGTGGGAATCGGTTGGTAATTGTTCTTTACAGAGATGGCTCACCAAGTACCTTTCCCACGGAGAACAATTCCTTTGCTGGACAATCCGCGGGATTCCGATTATGCCATCATTATGCTCCGGTTTCTTCAACAAGGAACAACTCTGCTGTCCATTTGTCTGATCGGTGCTTGCGCTTCCTATCATCCACTTCCTCTGAAGAATACGGATTTCGTGCCGGACGCCGAAGCGATTCGGATTCTTTCCGATTCCATCAGTCATCCTCTTTTGCCTCCTCTCATTGTCGATTATCGCAACGGGCTCTCTCCGGAGGAGGCCGCCGTAATGGCGGTCATCGTTAATCCTCATTTGAAAGCCCTACGGGATGAACGCGGCCGGGCGGCCGCGCAGGTTCTTCAGGCCGGCCTCCTTCCCAACCCGACCTTCTCCTACGGTTTCGAATCGCCGCGTGGACGAAACGCCGGCGAAAAGGAGAACGCCGTTTCGTACGGTGTGAATTGGAATATCACATCGCTTCTTTCCCGCAACGGGACGATCCGTTCGGAAAAGAAGCACGCGGCATCCGTTGATCTCGACATCGCCTGGAGTGAATGGCAGACGGCGGAGGCGGCCAAACTTCATCTGTATCGTCTGGTCCTCTCGCAATCTCAACGCCCTCTCTGGGAGGAACTGTTAAGGAACGTTCGTGAGGAATACGCGGCGGAACGGCGGGTGGTTGAACTCGGCCTTGCGGACAGATCAACCTTGGCGGCGGAAAGAAATCGTCTTCTCCGCGCACGCGATTCTCTCGAACAAAATCGATACCATATCGAACGGGAACGCCTCGCGCTCAATCGCGCCCTCGGCGTCCCCCCTGAAATGAAACTCAAACCGGAAACGGGTGTTGTCTTTGCACCGCCGAGGGGGCTTCCCGATGAATCCGAACTGACAAAAAATCTCGAAACACGGCGCCTCGATCTGCTCGCTCTTCGCCGCGGATATGAAAGTCAGGAGGAGAAAGTTCGCAGAGCAATCCTGAGGCAGTTTCCCAGGATTAATATCGGCTTCCTCACCGCGCGGGATATCGACTCCGTCAAGACGAACGGGGCGGAGATTTCAATCACACTGCCGCTCTTCAACCAGAATCAGGGTGAGATCGCCCGGGAACGAGCCACCAGAAAACAACTCTTCGATGAATACAACGCTCGGCTCTTTGATGCGCGCTCCGAGATCGGAAAGATTTTGAATGAAATCGCCGCCGTTCGGGCGAAAATAGAAACCGTGAATACGGAAATCGATAACCTCCTGCTTCAGAAACGTTGGGCGAAAAAAGCCGCTGACGACGGTCGAACCGACATCTTCGATTACTACAAGACGGTCTCTCGCCTATTGAAGAAACAATTGGAAAAGCGTTCCCTCCAAGGCCGCTTGGCCGATCTCGTCATTGCGTTGGAGATTTCGTCAGGACGAACACTGATCGGGACGATCCCGGCGGACCGGAGCCACGAGCGTTGAAGGATCGGAGAAAACCATCTTCCCGCCGCCTCGGTATTCTGTTGCTCTTCGCTCTCATCGCACTTGGGCTCCTTTTCTTTGCCGCGTACTCCCGTCGCAACACTCGATCACGGGTCACTCTTGATTCCCCCGTTCTCATCGAAACGGCGCGTCCCTCGCGCCATAATTTTTCCGTTCGGATCCCTTGGTATGGCAAGGTTGTGGCGACCAATCGGATCGAGATAACGGCGCGGGTGGACGGCGAGATTCTCGCGCAACGCGTTCCGGATGAAAGGCGTGTCCGCGCGGGAGAATCGCTCTTTCTCATCGGTGGAACTCAACTGATCACCCGACGGAAGGTCCTGGAGGAAAAACAGGAATTCCTTGGGCGGCAGATTTCGATCGCGGAAGCGGATGCGGGGAAATATCGAGAAGCTTTGAAGGAGAAACTGGTCTCGCGCAGAGAGGCCCTTGCCGCACTTGACAACCTCAATCGCTTGCGGCTGGAACTCTCTCGGACGCAGCAGGAATTGTCACTGCTCGACGACGCCGCCTCCGTCCCCGCCCCTGTCTCAGGTATCTTCACGAGTCGAACCGTCTCTCGGGGGCAATTCGTGAACACAGGGGCCCATCTTGCCGACATCATTGATTCGCGCGGAATTCGTATCCTCGCGACGGTATTTTCACCGTCTGGAGACGTTTTCCTTGGAAAGAAGGCGACCTGTCGCGTCCCCGGCAAAGCGTTTGAAATCAGCGCGCGGGTTATCAGAGTCCTTCCTCGCCGTTCGGCCGGTGGTGCGACGCAGGTCTGGATCGATGGTGACTCGCTCTCGAAATTCTTCTCCCCCGGCGCCTTCGTCTCCGGTTCGATCATCGTTGGACGTCATAAGAATTCTCCGGCCGTTCCAAGAACCGCGATCGTAAAAGACGAGAAGGGCATGCCTTTTCTCTTTCGGAAAACCGAGAATGGATTTGAAAAAATTTCCGTATCCCTCGGGGAAGCCGACGGGGATCTCATCGAAGTGATTGGCGGCGTCGATCCCTCCGATGAGATCGTCGTACACGGTGCCTACGAACTCTTTCACCGCGATTTCAGTCGGACATTCAAGGTCTCCGACTGAATGCGAATTCCATTCGTCTGATGCGTGATTTTCTCCAAACAATGGGAAGGCGGCCGATCGTCGTCTTGATTCTGATGCTTGCGCTGACATTGGCTGGAATTGGATCGGCGGACCAGATGCCGGTCGGCCTCTTTCCCGACCTCAATGTTCCTCTCGTCAATATCATTACTCATTTGCCCGGAGCATCGGCCGAGAATATTGAATTTCTCGTCTCGCGGCCGATCGAGAGTCAGATGCAAAGCATTCCCGGGGTCCAGCGCGTCTCCAGCGTCTCCGCTGAAGGGATCTCGCGCGTCACCATTCAGTTTGCGTGGGGAACACGGGTTCAGGATGCGTGGATGATTGTTCAGGCGCGGCTCGCACGCCTCCGCTCTCTTCTCCCGCAGGGCGCCACGCCCCGCCTGGAAAACATCGGGACCACGCTTCAGGAAGTCTGTGATTACGTCGTTTACGGCGTTGACGACCCGGTTGCCCTAACGAATCTCGTCCGTTACAAGATCGCGGGGCGCATCAACGAGGTTCCGGGTGTGGCCTCCGTCGATGTGATCGGCGGTGAGGAGAGAGCCTTCTTCGTTCGGGTCCGTCCTGAGGCGTTGGATGCGGCGCGACTATCGATTCCTAATCTCGTCCGGACCTTGCAAAAATACAATTCTCTCGAATCCGCGGGCTATTACGAGGACGCCGGACGGGAATACAGAATTCGCGCGGAGGGACGCATTCGAACGATCGAGGACCTGAAACACCTCGCCTTGTCCGATCGAGATGGAACCTCGGTTCCCCTTTCCGCCGTCGCTACTCTTTCGGAGGGGGTTCGTCCGAAACACTACACCGTGACGGGGAACGGGCACCCGGCCGTGGCGCTTCTGGTCCGCAAACAACCAAGCGCGAATACCACGGACGTCGTCGCCGCGGTCGACAAATTTCTCTCGGAAAATAGATCTCTTTTCCCTCATGGTACAATTGTTCAGAAGTACTACGACCAATCCGAAATCGTCCACGAGTCCCAGCACGAGATTCTCGAAGATATGGTTCTCGGCGCCGGGATCGCCATCGCTGTTCTCGCCTTCTTCCTCGGGGCATTCCGGCCGACCCTGATCGTCGTCATCACGATTCCCTTAACACTGCTGGGCACCATCGTCATTATGCGATTTTTTGGACTGAGTTTTAACGTCATCACGATGAGCGCTCTGGTACTGTCCATTGGAATGATCGTCGACGACACGATCGTCGTTGCAGAGAATATCCACCGTCATTCCTCGAAGGGACTCTCCCCGATCGACGCAGCCTGGAGGGGCACGGTTGAGATTGCCGCGGCGGACACGGCCGGCACCGTGACAACAGCCGCGGCCTTTCTCCCTCTTGTCTTCATCACCGGCATCTTCGGGCTCTTCCTCAAACCCTTCGGAGTCACGATCAGCTCCGCATTGATGATTTCCCTTCTCTTTTCCCTGACCCTCGTTCCCATTCTCTTCTGCCGCTTGCCCGTGGCCCAGCGCCTCCCGAGAGAGTCGCGAGCCGGGGAACACGTTTTGCGACTTCTCCAAGAACCCTTGTTATCCCTGCTCGACTTCTGTTTCGATCACCGGAAGGTCGTCGTTGGAGCGGCCGCTCTCGGGGGCGTCGCCGGTGTTCTTTGCAGTCTCGGAATGAACGTGGCGGTTCTTCCACCAATTGACGAAGGCGGCATTCTTGTCGAGTACACTCTTCCTCCGGGAACATCTTTGACCCAAAGCAATCGGCTCGGCGCGGAACTGGTAAAAACCGTCCTTTCCGATCCCGCTGTCGCCTGCGTTTTTCGGATGAGCGGATCTCCCGAGGGAGGTTTCCAGATCGAAGGCGTCAATCTCGGCGAGATTTTGATAAAACTCAAAAAGAGAACACTCCGGCGGAGATCGGCGGATGACGTCATCCGGACATTGCGCAAGTCATTCGATGGACTGGAGGGCGCTGTTCTCGTTTACCATCAGCCGACACAGGAGAAGATGGACGAGAGTTTTTCCGGTCTCCCCGCCGTGTTCGGCGTCACGATCTACGGCGACGACGAGGAGGAACTGGAGAAAATCGCGGGACAGGTCGAGAAGATCATGGCAGCCGATCCGGCCATCTCCAATATCGTCAACAACACGAAATTCAAGGCGTCGCAGGTCGATGTGCGCATCGATCCGGCGAAATTGGAACGCTTTCACCTCGAGCCGGAAGATGTCTTTCAGACTCTCAAGGCCGCGCATCAAGATCTCGTCGCCACATCGATCATTAAACCTCGAGAGACGGTCTCCGTTATCGTGACGCTTGATCATAACTCCGCGACGGCCGGTTCGGATCTCGTGAATCTTCCCATTGGAACCTACCAGGGAACGCTCGTACCGTTGAGCGCGGTTGCCAGTATCTCCCGCCGTAAGACCCCTTCCGCTCTTCACCGCTTGAATGGTCAAAGGGAATTGACTCTGATTGCGGAGGTCGAGGGAAATATTCCGAGTGTGGCGGCGCACCTGAAGAAGAGTTTTCGGACACTGTCCCTTCCCAGCGGATACAGTATCTCCATCAGCGGACAGTACAAGGTTCTTATGCGTTCCGCGCTCGACCTGGTTCTTCTTCTCGCCGGTGCAATTCTCTTGATCTACTTCATCCTGGTGCTTCAGACCGGTTCCGGTATGCGGCCGATTCTAATTTTGGTCACTGTTCCGACAGCATTGACCGGAGCCGTCGTGGCCCTCCGCCTCTTCAATCAGGCCCTCGACGTCTCCGTCGCCTTGGGCGTAATCACCCTCGTGGGGGTTGCGGTCAACAACGCCATCGTTCTCCTCGATTTCGCCGATCGAAGTCTCGTCCGCCTTGAAATGCAGCACGGCAACGCCGCCGGGGGCCTGGATCGTACACTCCGCATCAACGCCTTCAAGGAAGCCGTCTCGATCCGCTTGCGCCCGATCCTGCTCACATCGCTGACCACCATCGGTGCGTTGATTCCGGCTGCACTGGCGCTTCACACAGGCTCTCACATCTTTCAACCGTTCGCTATAACCGTCATCGGCGGACTGACAACCTCTCTCTTCGCGACACTGATCCTGATCCCAACGTTGGCGATATAGTTTTTCTTCACCCTTGGACTCACCTCTTCCTTCTACGGACTCGCCGTTGCGTCCGGGGTCCAGGCTCTGCCAAGAAGAAACCCGTATCTCCTCCCCGTATTCCTCCGAGGGCGCCGCCAGCATTTGTGGGGGATTCCTCGGAGGTCTCACAGCCCCGCAATTCACCCGCGAATTCCGTTGATGAAATCAATTTTTGTAAGAACCAAGGAATCTTTTTCGCAAAAAAATTGCCAACTGTTTTGATAGCATTTTCGCGCCTCTTGGCGAATAGTGGACGTTATCGATATAAAAGGAGTTGGGGTGAGGAGATTTCGCGATAACCCGTGCTACATCAAATACGAGAATTCCCTGTTCTTTTCCGAATTGCATAAAGCGGGAGCTCATTTCGCGAACCGTGTTCCCCCACCGCGTATGACTATCGTCTGACGCGGTAAAACTGTCTTTGAGATAATAGGTGGTCAGGACGAGACGAATATTCTTCTTATGGCATAAAGAGGCAATTGCGAAGAGGTTGTTCCGGATCACGGGCCAGGCACGTTGGAGGGCTCGTTCAGGGTTGGTTCGGAAGAAAGGAACTTCTTTTTTTGAAAAGAAGTCTTGTAGCCGAACAGCCAGTTCGGAATGGATTTTCTGATTTCGGACTATTTCTTTTCGAAAACGGATGTCGCGCCAGTTTGAAGAGGAATCGAATTCATTGCCGAATTGAGAGGCAAGTGACAGGTCATTTCCTCCCACGGTAATGATCAGTAATTGGAAAGTGTGGGAATCGAGTATCTCCTCGAGATAGGCGCGAACCTGGGTGCTGGAATATGAGGGAATGCCGAGGTTCCATACGACGATAGAGGGAAACTGCTCTCGGAGAGAAGTCTCCAAAAGGTGGGGCAAGGTGAACGAATCGGGAACACCGGCGCCAAATACAACGCTGTTTCCCATCCAAGCGATCGTGAATTCGGCGGTATCGGATAGGGAACGCGGTCCACGAATGCCTTCCGGAAGAATCGTTATGTTGCCCGGATACGTTCCGGGCTTCAGACCATACTTGCGACGAGTTTCCACCTCACGTATGTAATTTCGGAAATGGTAATTGTCTTGAGAAACTTGAAGACGCAGATATACCTCGGCAAGAACAACCGAGCACAAAAATCCGAGCGCGAGTCCGATAATGACTTCCCGCGCCCGAAATTCCTTCACACGGAAAAACGCCGAATAACGTGCAACACGATTTCTTCGCCACGTTTCGGCACAATACCTTCCCTCGTTTCACGATGGTCTGACATCCATTTCCTCGCTTCCCACTTCCCTCGTGCCTTATCCCCAACCGCAAAAAATATACATCGTCCTGCCCCCATTCAACGGAAAAATCTCCGTTGTGTCACGGCGAAAATGAGCACCTTTTGCCGAATCCTATCGGTCCGCTCCTGGGCGAAACCCCGAATATGATCGGGGAGACCGAAAGGTAACCTTCTAAGAGCCCGTTTTGGCAGGCAAGATGCCTGCGCTCCCAGAAAGGGCTGTCTGCCGAACTTGACCCTGCCCACAATTTGCCATGCACCCGGGGGCATTTGTGGGGGATTCCTCGTCGGGCTCCACCCTCCTCGGAGTGACACCCCGGAGGGGCGGATCAGCCAAACGCAGACTGAAGAGTCTGCGCTCCATAACACGGCGAAAATCGAGCGCAGGTTCTCGAACCTGTGGGGTGGATCGCCGTCCGCGTTGTCATTCCGAGCGCTAGCGAGGAAACCCCTTCTCGCGGTATCCCGCCGTGGTTCCAAAGCGCCCCCCTCACCCCAACCCTCTCCCCCGAGGGGCGAGGGAGAACGAGGCGGTTGTCAGCAATCTTGGGGGATTCCTCGTCGGCGTCGCTGCGCGCCGCCTCGCTCGGAATGACACCACGGGCGGATCGGCAATTCGCAGACTGGAGAGTTTCCGCTCCAAATCTTCCGTTCCCTTTTCCCTTTTCCGTTTTGCCTTTTTCCTTTTGACTTTTGCCTTTTTCTTCGTCCTTGCCCCTATCCTTGTATTTCTACCGTGGTTCCGTGTTGAGGCTCCTGTTAGACTTTTCTCTGTTATGCACGGAAATGACGTCTCACGCACCGCCGTGGTTTCGGCCTCGCATCTTCTTCTTGCGTCCACCGAACCCTTAACGGATTCCCACCCTCGCCGTCTCACGGCGGGGGTCGAAGGCGACGGTAGCGCGGCGTTGTTGCGTCTGGCGGTCGAGGAAACGATGGTCCGAGGCGAAATCGAAAATCGCCGCGGCGCGCGAATCGCTTCCACTCTCTCCGCCTCCAAACTCGGCATCGATGGTCTCTACAAACAGTGCCTTGCCCCCGATCTCCAGGATAAGTGGCCGGAGGCGAAAACGTGGTTCGAAACACTCCTCCCTGCCCCGGTACCGGCACGTGTAACCGGTCCCGCCACGACGTGCATCGGTGCTTGCGCAACCGGATTTCTCAGTCTTATTCGCGGTGTCCAGATGATCGAGTGGGACGAGGCGGACATCGTTTTGACGGGCGCCGCAGAGGGCACGCTCAACGAACTCGTCCTAGCCGGTTTTGACAGAATGGGGGTGTTGAGTCGAACGAGGCCTCGCCCCTTCGATCTTCGGCGCGATGGATTCGTCCCCTGCGAAGGAGCCGGTGTCATTCTTCTCGAGCGAGAAAGTGACGCCCGCGCGGACGGGCGCGCGTTTTCGGCACGAATTCTCGGATACGCCCAGCGCGCCAACACCACCTCGGCCTACGGTGGAACGGCCGATGGCGAAGCGATAGCAGAACTTGCCTTGGCCGCCCTGAACTCCGCCGGCCTCGAAACCTCCGACCTTCACTACGTTCACCTTCATGGAACCGGAACTCAAATCAACGATGCCGCCGAGGCGGACGCCCTCCGGCTCCTCTTCGACTCGCGTGGCGTCTTCGTTCCGGCGTCGTCCACGAAGGGCTTGACCGGACATTGTCTCGGAGCGGCCGGCGCCGTCGAACTCCTCTTGACCATCGACGCGCTTCACCGCGGTCTCGCTCCCGCGACCACGGGCTGCGAAACGATCGATCCCTCTTTCCGCACCGACTGTATCCTGACCAGAGATTTCCCGCTCGAAGGAAACCGCGCGCTCCTGCTTTCGTACGGCTTCGGGGGACCGATGACGGCGCTCGTTGTGGAAGCCGTCGAAGGGCGGACGAACAGACCGGCCTTTCGCGCGAGAGCGCCGGAACAATCCGGCAGGCGATGAAGACTCCCTTTCCTCCGGAACACTCCACGCATTCCGGTGTAGCGGAGGAACTCCGCGCGCTCGATCCGGCGTACCGCCGCGAAGCCGAGACGTTTCCGAAAGGCGCCGCGCCGATTCTTTTCCACAACGGCAAGAGACTGCTCAACCTCAGCGCCAACAACTACCTCTCTCTGGCCACGCATCCCGAGGTCATCGAAGGCGCCGTTGCGGCTTTGCGCGATCATGGAACCGGCGCCGGCTCCTCGAGACTCGTGGCCGGAACATCGCCGGCCGTGACGGCTCTGGAGGAAGAACTGGCGGACTTCAAGCAGGCTCCACGAGCCTTGGTTACACCGACGGGGTATATGGCAGCGCTGGCGGTTCTGACGGCCTTGGCGGGACGGAACGACGGAATCGTTCTGGAAAAATCCTCTCACAATTGCCTTGTATCAGGAAGTCGCCTCAGCGGAGCACGGATCGCCGTCTTTCGGCGGGACCGCCTCGCTTCTCTCGAATCCGCGCTCCGAAACCTTCGCGACCGGCATCACGTTCAGCGACTCCTCGTCGTCTTCGACGGCATCCATTCGATGGACGGGGATATCGCCCCTCTTCCCGAAATCCTCTCCATCGCGCGGCGTTTTGGAGCCCTTTCCATCGTGGACGACGCTCACGCAACCGGCGTCATCGGAACGGAAGGCCGCGGAACCTGTGAATATTTCTCTCTCCTACCCGAGAAAGACATCGTTCAAATGGGGACACTCTCGAAGGCCTTGGGAAGCCAGGGAGGGTTTCTCGCTGGATCCGAAGCGATCATCGCCTTGACTCTGCAAAAAGCCCCGTCCTTCGTTTACACGACAGGGATCAATCCGGCATCGGTTGGTGCCGCGCGCGCGGCTCTGAAACTCCTCCGCAAAGAACCTCTCCGGCGAAAACGTCTCACTGAGATGACCCTTTCTTTTCGGGAAGCCCTCCATTTGGATTCGATCCCCTCTCCGATCGTTCCGGTCGTCTTGGGAGACCCCAATCTCGTGATGGAACGAAAGAGATTTTTTCTCGAGAAAGGAGTTTTGGTCGGTGGGATCCGCTTTCCGACGGTTCCTCGTGGAACGGACAGACTGCGTTTCTCCCTCCAAGCGGATCACCCGCGGGAAGAACTAAGCCGCGTTTTGCGTCTGATCAGAGCAGATTTCCGGTAAGTTTCGAGACCTGATTTTCCTTTCGGAAAAGCGTTTCTAAACCGGCGGGTCTTCGTCGAGGGAACGAATCATTCCACGCAAGAGAGAGATTTCATTCTTATACGGAACGGCACGGCCGAAAAGATCGCGCAGACGGCGGAGGGCAAGAGTGCGTTTCGCTTTTGCAAAGAAACGGCGCCTGTCCAATGCGGCGGCCAGCGCCTGAATACAGCGTTCTACGTCTTCCGCAGGTGCCAGTTCATAATGGTACTCTTCCATCTCCGCACCCGCGTGCCGGCGAAATTCATAGGCCGCGGTCATCACCGCCTGCGCAAGATTGAGGGAGGAGAAGACGCGAGACGTCGGAATTCTCACAACCTGATGCGCGCGGTCCAGTTCCGGATTTTCCAACCCGGTCCGCTCATTCCCGAAAAGAAGAACAACCGTTCCCTTTCTCGCCGCCGCCAAGGCTTTCGGCACGGCCGATTCGAGCCAGACGGGTTGAATCCGATGCTCGCGCCGGCGCGCGGAGAATCCCAGGACGAAAACGGCATCATGAAGGGCCTCATCGAGCGAAGCACAGGAGCGCGCCGCGCGTAAGGCCTCCTGAGCCCCCGCCGCCATTTTCCTTGCTTCCAGGTTGATCGGAGCGTGGGGTTGAACGAGTCGCAACGTTCCCAATCCCATGACGGCGGCCGCGCGGGCGGCGGAACCGATGTTGCCCGACCCCTCCGGCCGCACCAAACAGGGAACGATTCTCCCCAGGACTTCCTCCTCCGTCGTCGCGTGCTTCCTCTCTTCCAAAGAAATCTCTCTCATAGGAGAATCCTAACCTCAAATCTTCATCGACGGGAAAGAGAAAACACCGCAGGGGGGTCGGAAGGAGGCAGCCGCAAGGAAGGCGGGTCTTTCCCCTCGTCGCTTCCCGATCCCCGCGGCTCCCGCCGCGGAACAACTCCGCCCTTTGGCTCCGCCCTCGGGTGCCGGCTCGCCCCGCGTTGCGGCGGCGTCTGTGTTCCCGCGCAGAATAAGGAAAGGAGAAAAAAACGCGCTTTAGCCCTCTCACGGCAAAACCCCACGCCCCCCTATTCGGGGCTTTACTTTTGAAGAAGGATTTCGTACCGTCACGCCTGTTCCTTTTCCGGCCTGTCTTCTCCCGCACTGGAAGGAAGGCGGCCGGCTAGATTGAGGTTTCTTTGCTGAATGAAAAAAAACGCCTTGCGGGTCGTGGAAAGTTTCTTTGTCGCCGGCACACAGCGAACACAGCGGCCTATCCCTTAGCACTCCAAGACCAATGAACGCGCGCTTTGTTCATCTCCACAATCATCTCGAGGCTTCCTACTGCGACTCAGCACTGCGAATCGATGACGCACTGGATCGAGTCGAGGAGTTCGGAATGCCGGCCTTTGCCGTAACCGACCACGGTGACCTCGGAGCGGTGCCGGCCTTCGTCACAAAAGCAGCCGCGCGAGGAATCAAACCGATCGTCGGGATGGAGGCGTACTTTGTCGAGGAAGCCGCGACGAACATCGCCAATCGCGTCAATCATCGCTATCATCTTCTTCTTCTCGCCCAAGATCTGATCGGATGGCGCAATCTTCTCCGCCTCTGTTCCCTTTCCTGGAAGAAGAACTGCTTGATGCAGAAACTGGGCCTTGTCGATTGGGCGTCACTCGAATCTCATCATCGAGGGCTGCTTTGTTTGACGGGATGTCTGGCGGGGCCGATCGGGTGGAGCGCCATCGAGGACAAACCGGAAGAAGCCCACCGTTTCGCTGAACGGCTCTACGACCTCTTCGGCGAACGCCTTTTCATCGAAGTGTACGCTCATGGAATGGAGGAAGAACGGAAGGCCGTCGCGGCTCTCGAAAAGACTGCAAAGCGGCTCGGAAGACCGTGTGTTCTTACCAACGACTGCCATTACCATCGTCCGGAGGACTGGCGCGTTCACGACGTTCTGATCAAGACACGCTTCGGGAGGCCGACGGATTTTGAATTGAGCCGGCACGAGTATTACGTCAAGAGCGAGGAGGAGATGCGACGACTCGGTTTTCCCTCGGAATACGCTGATCGGACACTGGAAGTCGCGGATCGAATCGAGTTGGAACCGGAAGAAATCCTTTCTCCCCCCCCAACGGACGACGGAACAGAAACAAAAGACGAGATGGCCGTCTTCCTCGGACGCCGAAGACCGATTCGATTCCGCCGGGCCGCCGCCAAGGCGGCCGCCGTGCTCAATTATTCCAGGTCGGTTCAGTCGCGGATCGAGAATATGTCTCCCGAAGACCTGGCGGAACATTTTCCCGACGTCCATTCCCTGGCCGTGAAACTGGCTCCTCTCAACGAACGAATCGAGCCGGAACTGAAGAAGGCGGTTGTCGCCTCGGATATTGAATCTCGCATTCCATTGCGCCGAACGCAAACGATCCTTTTCACGATGTGGGATGAGAAGGAGTGCCGGAGAGCCGGGGCTCGAATCATCGATTCGAAGGATCATCCCGCAACGGCGCGGGCCGCGGAAACGATCCATCTCTTCTTCAAGGGAATGGCGGAATACCGGAGGAGAAATCTGGACCATGCCGTCGACTACTTCGAAAGGGTTCTTGCGCGCGAAAGAGGTTTTCTCAATGCGCGCTATCAGCTCGGCGTCGCTCTCTTTTACTCGGGGCGGGTCGGCGAAGCCTTGGAACACCTTGAAGAACTCCTGCGGGAGGCGCCGGAATTCGAGCGCCTTCCGCATCTTCTCTCTTACCTCGGTTGGTGCCGTCTTCGTTTGAACCGACTGGAGGAAGCGGAGGATGCTTTCCAGCGATCGCTCGATCTCAAGGATATCCCTGACAGCCGCCTGGGATTGGGATTGACTTTGGAACAAAAGGGTCAGCCGAAGAGAGCCCGCGAGATTCTCCTTGAATTCGTGGAGAAAGCGCCGGATCATTCACGAATCCTCGAGGCGCAGGAGGCTCTCGAACGCCTCGCGCGCGGTCGCGCCTGAGGTGTTCGGCCGAGAAGGGGTTCGATGGGTGTGAACGAAAAAAAGCGGATTCTGTTGATCGGCGGTTCCGGACTCCTCGGCCGAGAACTCCGGAGGCTCGCTCCCGATCTCATTGCTCCTTCCCGATCGGAACTCGATTTAATCCGTCTCGATGTTCTTCCCGAAGCACTCGATCACTACGCCCCCGCGATCGTCATTCACGCCGGGGCCATGACGAAAACGGAAGCGGTTCGCTCGAAACCCGCCGAGGCTGTCATCACGAATATCGCGGCGACCGCCGTGATTGCTTCCGCCGCTCTCCGGGCCGGATTCCGGCTCGTCTATATCTCTTCCGACTACGTCTACGACGGAGATCGGGATGGCCCACATTCGGAAACCGAACCGCTCAAACCCGGAAATCCTTATGCTTGGACGAAGTTGGGCGGCGAATGCGCCGTTCGGCTCGTTCCCGACTCCTTGATCATCCGCACCAGTTTCGGGCCTCGGCCGTTCGAATATGCGCAAGGCGCGACCGATAAGATAACGTCCCGCCTTTACGTGGATGAGGCGGCTCCGATCTTGCTGGCGTTGGCGCAATCCGATTTGAGGGGAGTCATCAACGTCGGCGGAAAACGACGTTCGCTCTATGACTACGCCCTCGAAACCCGACCGGACGTTCAGCCGATCCGCCTCGCCGACCTCGAATACCCCGTCCCGCGGGATACCTCACTCGACCTCACGCGACTGGAGGAATGGAAAGCGAAGGAAGCGAACGAACTTACGGGACGTTCGTAATGAACGAAAACCCGGCTGCTCTCATCCGGCCATCGGAATGTAACGATAGAATTGCGGACGCCGTGCTTCCTCTCGGTCGTCGGCGGCCACAATTCGATTCCTCCCCATTCTCTTCGCTTGGTAAAGCGCGCCATCCGCCATTGCGAAGATCGCTTCCCATTCGGGAGATCGTCCGGCCGCGACTCCGATACTGACCGTTATTGCAATCTCTCCCGGCAATTTCTCCGATTCCGTGGCCGTCCGGATTCGTTCTGCAATCCGCAATCCGTCTCCGAGGCCGATTCCGAAGGCCATAACCAGAAACTCCTCCCCGCCGTACCGAACCGCCGCATCCCCGATCCGGATATTTTCCCGCAACAGACGGCCGAAACGTTTCAGGACCTGGTCCCCCACCGAGTGCCCATAGGTATCATTGATTTTTTTGAAATGATCAATATCCAAAACGATCAAAAGCGCGCGCTCCGTATCCTCAAAGCGCTCCACGAGAAAGTTCTCGAGCGCAAATCGATTGAAGACCCCCGTCATCGGATCAGAGAAGAGAATTTTTTTCAGTTCCGTGTTTTGTCGTCGCAATCGCTCCAGTTCCCTCTGCATCTTGGCGTGTTCGTGATTCAACTCCCGCCAGCGCCTCCGGAGTAGGCCATCGACTCTCGCGGCTCGACCGGAGAAGTCATCCCTTTTCCCGACACCGCCGTCGATCACCTGGTATCGTCTTCGACGCGCCGCCATCGCTTCACTGTTATCGCTCATTCGACGGATTCACCCTTTCCAAAAACGCTATCAGACCATTATCTTAATCGGCATAAATTCTCCTTGAGAGAAGCATTTTTCCGGTGAAATTCGTCACCGTTTTCCTTGTTCCATTCGCATTCCGGAACTGATTCCGCGACAATGGCAATTTTCCTCGCGCGCCTCGTGGCACCCCGCGGACGCGGCGTTCGAATCCCGGTTTATTTTTCTTTGGAATCTCGGAAAGGGGAGATTCGCCCTTCGCTCGTCGGCATCCTGCCTCCTCCCTTCGGGCCTGGCCCCTCGCCTCGCGTGGCTTCCCTGCCGCGCGTTCCGCTTGTGCGGAAACGGCTCACGCCCGTTCGAATCCCAACATTTCAAACGAAAAGCCGCCGTCCCTTCGGGACGCCGCCTTTCCGTTCGGAGAGGGGGGGATTCGAACCCCCGGTACGGTTTCCCGCACACAGCATTTCCAGTGCTGCACCTTAAACCACTCGGTCACCTCTCCCCTTAGAATCGTTGAATTCTTCCTGGTCTCGTTTAAAAAGAGGTCGGGTTCAAAAGAAATACTTTGGAGATGAGGGGAGTCGAACCCCTGACCTCAGCAATGCGAATGCTGCGCTCTTCCAGCTGAGCTACATCCCCAACACGAGGAAATCCTACCCGCAAAACCGGTCTCTTTCAAGCAAATCGCTGCTCCGCCGGAGTGCAGCGCAAAGTGTGGGCAGTGTCAAATTTCGGCGGACAGGCCTTCCTGGGAGCGCAGGCATCTTGACTGCAAAAACGGGTTCGTAGAGGTCCACCTTTCGGCCTCATCGATCCTATCCGGGGTTTCGTCCAGAAGTCGACTGATACGATCCGGCAAAAGGTACCCATTTTTCGCCATGCACCCGCTCCGCCGCGCCCGGGTCGCCCTGAACGATCCATCCCCCACCCACTCGTCAATACTTGAACGATGAACCCCCGATGAATTCCCTCAGAAGCGAGGTTGGGGGGACGACCCGCTCGTCGCCTTCGAGAAAGAGTTGAATGAACTCGAGAATCCTCCGCGCCTCGGCGAACTCCGGCTGATCGGGGGGAACCTCCTCCAACGCCCGCCGCGCATAGGGACGAAGAACCGCCAATTCATAAAGCAGTGCCGTATTGAAGATGACATCGGCGCTTTCCTGAAAAGGAAAGATATTGCGGCTTTCGCCTCGAATCACCGAGGGCCAGCGGCGGATCGTCTCGGCCGCGCTGTACCCCCGGAATTTCCTGTCCCGAACGATTCGACGAATCATACGCGTATCCGTCGTCGGAATGCGATTGTGGAAATCGATCGTCAATTGAGTAAGTGCGGACACGTAGATCTTGAATTTCCGCTCCCCGGGGATTCGCGGCGTAAGAGCGTCGTTGAGGCCGTGGATTCCCTCGACAATGAGCACCTGGTCTTTTTCGAGACGGAGAGAACGTTCCCCGGGAACGGAAAGCCCGGACTTGAAATCGAAGCGCGGCGGCGTCACCGTTCGTCCGTCGAGCAACGCCAAAAGGTCGTCATTGAACCGCTCGATATCGAGGGCATAAAGGGATTCGAAATCGAATTCTCCCCGTTCGTCGCGTGGCGTCTTCTCGCGATCGACGAAGTAATCATCGAGCCCAAGGGCGAGAGGTCGAAGTCCATTGACGCGGAGTTGGACACTGAGCCGCTTCGCGAAGGTCGTCTTTCCGCTCGAGGACGGGCCGGCGATGAAGACCAAGGGCGCGCCTCGTCGGTGGGATTCGACGATCTGATCGGCAATCGCGGCGATCCTTTTCTCATGAAGACCCTCGGCCACCTGAACGCATTCCGCGAAGTTCCCTTCGGCAATCACTTCATTGATGTCTCCAACCGTGCTGATCCCCAGGATCGAGCTCCATTTCTTCGATTCGTGATAAACCGCAAAGAGTCTCGTCTGTTCACTCGGAGCCGTCATCTTGGTAATGTCCTTCTTATCCGGAAAGCGAAGGACGAACCCCAGATTATACGGGACAAGGCGGAAGAACGGGGTTCGCCCCGTATCCGGAGCCAACGGGCCGATGGGGATATCGAAAAAACCGTCGAGTTCATAGACACCGATGTCGTGCCGGAGATTCCGTTTCAAGAGAAGCACCTTGTCCTCACGACCACGCTCGCTGAATATCTCCATCGCCCGAGCCGCCGACACGAAGTGCTTTTGGATCGGCCGGGCGGCTTGAATCAATTTCTTCATTTCCTCTTCGATCTTCGAAAGCAATTTCGGAGACACCTCCTCGATTCCCTCGAGATCGTAGTAATACCCCCCGGCGAGAGAATGCCCGATCTTGAGAAGATGGCCGGGACAGACACGGGAGACAGCCGCGGCAAGAATAAACGAAAGCGTTCGGCGATAGACCTCGCGCCCTTCCTTGTAATCGTAGGTGAGCGGAAGAACCGAGCAGTCCCGCAAGAGCCGGTAGCCGAGATCGACGGTGAGAAAATCGACACTGGCCGCCAGAATCTTCCCGTCATCTTCGATCACGGTGCGCACCGGCGTCCCCTCTTCCACCTCGATCTGCCCGCCTCGTGGAAATGTCACAGTAATCATGTTTACAACCGCCTCCCGCTTTCTCCTTTCTTTCAACTCCCCACTGTTCAAACTACTCTATACGGAAACCGAAGTGAGAGGAAAGATTTGGTTCCAGCGTGGAGATATCCGTGGTGGATTTTTCAACCGCACGGCGGGAATGACTCGTAAAACGGAAAACGAAATGGAAAGCGCCTTGTTCCTGAAAAGCGGACGATATTGACCGGGCAGGAGCGATTTTGTAGGATGGTGTTTGGAATTTGAGTGAGACGCTTAAAAGGACAACTCCTGGAAAAGGGAGATACTTCAAATAATGAAATATTGTCGAAAATGCCTCGTTCCCGACACGAAACCCTACGTCGAATTCGACGAGAAGGGTGTGTGTTCGGCCTGCCGCGCACACGAGAAGAAGAACGCGGCTTTGCACGGTATCGACTGGAAAGCTCGGGAGGAGGAATTCAAATCGGTTGTCAAGGAGGCCCGGGCGGTCAAGGCTCCCTATTATGATGTCGCCGTTCCCGTCAGCGGCGGGAAGGACAGCATTTCCCAGGTTCATCGTCTTTTGGGATACGATCTCCGAATACTGGCCGTAAACGTCGATTACGGAATCAAGACGGAGATCGGATGGCACAATTTAATGCTGATCCCGGAAATGGGCGCGAATTTGACGATATATCGTCCAGATCGAAAACTGCAGCGGAAATTGATTCGCCTCGGCCTGGAGGAGTATGGCGATCCGGACCTGATGAGCCACACTCTGCTCCACGCCTACCCTCTCCATGTGGCCTTGAAATTTCACATACCGCTCGTGCTTCTCGGGGAAAATTCGGCCTTCGAATACGGCGGCTCAAGTTCCCTTGCGCAACAGAACACAATCAGCCGAGAGTGGTTCGAACGCTATGCCGCCAACGCCGGCCGGACAGCAAAGTGGGTCTCGGAAACGCACGGCATACCTTATGAACAACTCGTTCCCTACGAATATCCCGAGGAGATGGACAAACAGCAATCGACGAAGGCCGTTTTCACGAGTTATTATTTTCATTGGGACTCCGAACGTCATTTGGAAATTGCAAAGCGATACGGATTTCGCGAGTTGCAATCACCGCGCGAGGGAACATACCGAACCTATGTTGGAATCGACGAAAAGATTAATCGGTTACACCAATATTTGAAGGTCTTGAAATTCGGATACGGCCGAGCAACGGATCACGCTTGCGAGGATATTCGCAACGGACGACTGACCCGCGAGGAAGGAGCCCGGCTCGTAAAGCAATACGATCTTGAGGATATTTCCGACGATTACATTCAGTCTTACCTGGAGTTTCTCGGTTACACACGCGAGGAATTCTTCGCCATCCTCGAAAGGATGAGGAACCGAGAGATCTGGAAGCAGGACAAGGAGGGGAAATGGTTCATTCCCGGACATCTGAACGGCATTCTTCCTCAGGAGAAGGAATAGTATAAATTGAAAACGGATTTCAACCGGCCGCCGCGCGTCTTTCGCTGTGGAAAAATCGAGATCACAGATTTGGGAAAGATTCTCCTCGAACCTTGGGAGATGATCACGCTGAAAACCCCGGAAGGGAAGGAGTGCGATATTACAGCAACCTCATGGGGTTATTACCTCGCTCCTTCGCTCAACGCCCGTCTTCGCAGAGAAGGATACAAAGTCGCCTTGGTCGTCAACGAAGCCGGGAAATACTTCATCAACGCCGTTGAAAAGGAGAAAACGGACCTGTTTTTCCGATACCTCAAGGAACAGGGCAGTCGCCTTCTGTTTTGGTTGGACGAGGGCCCCGAAGCCCGACGCTGATCTATGTGCGGAATCGCCGGTTTTCTCGGCCTGAACGGAGGTACTATTGAACGACGCTTGATCGAAAAGATGACGGACTGTCTTCAGCACCGTGGTCCAAACGATCGGGGGATTCTTCTGATCGACCCTGAAAAAGGCCTCTTCGAAAGACTACGGAACCCTGAAGACCCCTCTCGCTTGACGGACGCCCCCGTGGCCCTCGGACACCGTCGGCTCAGTATCCTGGACCTCTCCTCCCACGCCTCCCAACCTATGGGGGAAAAGGAAGCAGGGGTTTGGCTGGTCTTTAACGGCGAAATCTATAATTTCATTGAACTGCGTGAAGAATTAAAAGAAAACGGATACCGCTTCCACACCACGTCGGATACCGAAGTCGTTTTGAAAGCGTACCTTGCTTGGGGAACGGATTGTTTCGCCAAGTTCAACGGAATGTGGGCGTTGGCGATCTACGATCACCGCGTGCGCAAGATGATTCTCTCGCGGGATCGCTTCGGCAAGAAGCCCTTGTACTACGTGCGGGTCCCCGGCGGGGTTCTTTTCTCTTCCGAAATCAAGTCCTTGTTGAAACACTCGGCCGTCTCCCGGGAACCGGATCTGGTCCGGATCATCAATTACGCGGGACGGCATTACCGCTATGTCGATATCGACGATCGTTCCTTCTTTCGGGAGATCTCGCAATTCCCCAAAGCATGCCATGGGCATGTCCGTCCGGACGGTTCGTTTCACACGCAACGTTATTGGTCTCTCCTGCCCCAAGATCCTCTTTTGGATGCCGAACATTCCGAAGATGAGATCGTCGCGGAATTCCGCTCTTTGCTGCACAGTGCCGTGACCCTCCGTTTGAGAAGTGATGTTCCGGTCGCTTGTATGCTCAGCGGCGGCATGGACTCCACTTCCATCACCTCGCTGGCGGCTCAAGTCAACCCCGATTTCACCGCATTTTCCGGCGTAACGGGAACGGGGTACTATGACGAGAGCAAGTACATCGACGCCGTAGTAGGAAAAACCGGCATTCGTTCCTGTTACGTACGACCGCGGCCCGCCGAGGTTCTTCCCACGCTGAAAGAAATGTTGCTACGTCACGACGAACCCGTCTGTACCGTGACATGGTTGAGTCTTTTCCTTATTGCCAAGGAAATATCTTCCGCGGAAATTCCCGTTATTCTCACGGGGCACGGAGGAGACGAACTCTTAGCAGGATATTGGGACCACTATCATCACTTCTTTTATGATCTTCGCTCCGCCGGAAAGGATGACTCGGCCGAATACCAGGCTTGGCTTCGAAATCATAGGCGGGACCCGGATGAATATCGTCGTGAAAAGAAGTATGTCGAAGACTTGCAAAAGGACCATTCCCTTGAAGTGCGCCGTTTTTCCCAATACCTTTCCGCGTTGAGCCCAGAACTTCAGTCGTCGATCGAGGAACCGAATTTCGATGCGCCTTTCCGGGATTCGCTTCGTCGGCGCTGTTGGCTCGAATTGCTCTACGAGACGGTGCCGCCGGTCCTGAGGGCTGAGGATCGAAACACCATGGCCTTCTCGATAGAAGCCCGCGTTCCCTTTTTGGACTACCGACTGGCGGAGTTCTGTTTTCGCCTTCCCATCGAATACAAGATACGAAACGGACTGGGCAAGTGGATTCTCCGGGAAGCCATGCGAGGTGTTCTTCCCGAAAAAGTTCGTACGCGAAAGGATAAAACCGGGTTCAATGCTCCATTGGACGAATGGATCAGAAACGATTTAAGAAAACCCTTGGAAGAAATGATTGCCCGACATTCCTATGTGAACCAATCCATCTATTCACAAAAGGCTGTCAAAGCTCTTTTTCGACGCCATCTTGCCGGGGAAAACCACTATATGTTCTTTTGGCAGTACATCAATCTTAATTTTTGGGCCGAGACCTTTCTGGAACGCTGACAATATCGGACCGAGGTGTGATGTAACCGCCGCCCCCCTTCGGCCGATATTGAAGAGACGGCGAAAACAGACCTACGTCGCGCGGGAAGAACGCCGTTTTCTCCTCCGGCGTATTCTCCGGTAAGACCGGTACCCGCGGACCCGGGGCCCCAGGAAAAAGGCGAGACCGGTCGAAAGAACCGCCCCTACCAGAACGAAAAGAAGAAAGCCGCTGTTCCATACCGTGTCGTTCCACTCCACTGTGTGCACCTCGTCCGGTAAAGGGCTGTTTCCCTCCCAGATTCGCCCCTCCTTGTCCACATAGCGGAATTGCACGGAAGGCCCCGCGTGGAAATGGTACTGTCCCGTTGCTGGATCGATGTGCCCTCCTTGGGAATCCAGCGGGCCGGGGGTGAGAACCAACAAGAGGATGAGCACTCCGGACGTCATACGATACTCCCTTTCAACAGAACCCGCCATGACCTCACCGAACGCGGAAGGAAGTTTCTTCTGTTTCTCCAATCTTTTTGAAACATCGCAGCGGCTCCTTTCTCATTCGACGATATCAGGGGGCTCTTCCTTCTCCGTCGGCTGTTTCTTGAAAAGTGTTGAGCCTCTTTCAAAAACGCGAAAACAGGCGGTTTGAATTCGAGGTCCCGTAATGATATTTTCAAACAGATGCGTGGTCTTCCTTCGATAGTTTTTGAATCGCCCGCTTTGTTTCAAGAACGGTCTTTCTCGTTCGCAAGAGCCGCGTCGTTCCGATGACACGAGAGACAAAGGTAATCCCGCGAGTGCTCGTTTTCATCGTCGCCTACAATGCCGAAACGACGTTGTCGGATGTTCTTCGGAGAATCGCTCTTCCTCGACATTCCTGCGAACTGGAGGTTCTCGTTATCGACGATGCCTCCCGCGATCGCACCTTCGAACGCGGGTTGGAAGAACGGCTCCAACACCCCTATCCCATCACGGTTCTGCGAAATCCCGTCAACCAAGGCTACGGAGGCAACCAAAAGATCGGGTATCATTATGCGATTCGGAATGACTTCGATGCCGTCGTTCTTCTGCATGGTGACGGCCAGTATGCTCCGGAGGTTATGGGAGACATCTTGGAACCGATTCTCACAGGAGAAGCCGACGCCGTTTTCGGAAGTCGCATGCTTGTTCCAAAAGACGCAAGGCGAGGGGGCATGCCGCTCTACAAGTTCCTCGGCAATCGGATTCTCTCTTCTTTCCAGAACCGCATAACGGGCCTGGGGCTTTCGGAATATCATTCGGGATATCGGGCCTATTCCGTGGAAATGCTGAAAAAGATCCCGTTCGAATTCAATACGAACGATTTTCATTTCGACACGGAGATTATTCTCCAACTGGCTTCCGCGCGCGCGCGGATCCGCGAGGTTCCCATCCCGACTTACTACGGAGACGAGATCTGTCACGTCAACGGAATCCCTTACGCGTGGAATGTCGTGAAGACGACGCTGGCATGGCGGATTCATCAGATGGGAATCTTCAGCCGGATCCGTTATGAAGTGGAGGATGGCCGTCCCCGTTATGATTTGAAATTGGGGTATCCCTCCTCCCACACCTTCGCCCTGGAACGAATTCCGGACGGAAGCCGCGTGTTGGAGATGGTGGCATCCGAGGCGGCTGCCCTGGCTCCACTTCTCAAGGAGCGTTCGTGCACTGTCTTCGGGGTGGATGTGGTTCCCTTGAAAAAGGGAACGGGATCGTTCGAGCGGTTTTGGTGTCTTGACATCGACCGCGATCCCCTTCCGGAAGTCGTCTCATCCGTCGATATAATCCTTCTGTTGGACGTAATCGAACATCTCGGCGACCCGGAGGGATTTCTCCTGCGTCTGCGAAGAGCCTTGGGAGCGAACTCACCGAGAATCATAATGACGGTTCCGAATGTCGCTTTTCTTCCTGTCCGGCTTATGCTTCTTCTCGGCCAATTCAATTACAGCAGAACGGGTATCCTCGACAAGACGCACCGGCGCCTCTTCACGTTTTCAAGTTTTCTCCGTTTGCTGCGTGAAACCGGGTACGACGTGCAACGGGTCCGCGGCGTGCCTGCCCCTTTTCCCAAGGCATTGGGAAGGAATTTTCTGTCGCGTTTTCTTTTGGCGTTCAATGGAATCGCTCTCTCCGTTCTGCCTGGGCTGTTTTCCTACCAGATCTACGCGGAAGCCGCGGCGCAACCGACGCTGGAAACGCTTCTCGAATCAGCGCAACGTCATTCGGCGGAGCGGGCGGGGGATCGCGCGGAAAAACATGTCCCGGGTTCGAGGACACAGGACGAAAAGCGATTCTCCGAAGAGAAAAAGGAAAAGGAATTATGAAGGAAATGCTGGTGGAAGTCAGGAATCTAACCAAGGTCTATCTTCCCGGACAAATTGCTCTTCGCAACGTGGATTTCTCGATCCGTGAAGGAGAGGTCCTTTGCATCGCAGGCTTGAACGGCGCAGGCAAGACGACGGCGTTAAAGGCTTTGCTCGGGTTGATCCGGCCGACGGAAGGAGCGATCGATTTTCCCCGCGGCAAGCCGCGGTTCGGGTTCCTCCCGGAGGAAACGGAGTTACCGCCGGAATTGACGGGCGGGGAAATAGTGCGTTTCTCGAAGGAGCGAGCCGCCACGCGCGGGGTGAAGACTGAGCGAAGCCCGGAGGAATTTCTGGAAATGACAAAAATGAAACGGGCCGCGCGGCTTCGAGTACTCGAGATGTCGAAGGGAATGCGACGTCGGGTGGCACTGGCGGCTGTTTTGGCTTCCGATCCGACGGTCCTGATTCTCGACGAACCTCAGGCGGGGCTGGATCCCCTGGCCCGTCTCGAACTCGGACGCCTCCTTCGTTCCCGAACCTCCAACGGCCGTTCGGTTCTCTTCGCATCCCACGATTTGACGGAAGTGGAGGAGATCGGCGATAGAATTCTGATCTTCCACCAGGGACGAATCGTGGACGAAATTCTGCAATCCGATCTCGAGAGACCGGGCGACCTCAAGAGAAGGTTCTTTGAACGAATCGGTCTTCCGGAGGAGGGAAAAGTGCCGGGAGAAAAGACGCGATGAGAAGGCTAGGCCCGCTCGTTCGTCAGGGGGTCCTCGAGATTATCCGCGCAAAGGTTCCGACCGTTTTTCTGGCTTTTCTGGTGATTCTGGCGTGGGGAAGTCTCTTTCTGGGAAGCCTGACCTTCGAATCGAAGGCGGCGGTGGCCGTGGATCTGGGTATCACCGGAACGGGGTTCTTTGCGGGAATCCTTTCGATTCTTGTCACGGCCGAGATGTTGGGCCGACTTGTTCGGCCGGCCGTCTATCCCCTGTTGGCCGAAGGAACAAGCCGTTCGGCGCTTCTTCTCGGAAGATGGGCGGCGGCGGCGCTGTGTATCGCGCTCTTTTCCGCCCTGGCCCCCGCCGCTCTTTTGGCGGCTTTCCGTTTCCTCGGCCTTCGATCCTTCAACCAGTCGGATCTGATTTCCGCCATCGTCCTTCTTCCCCAGGAGGCGGTTTTGCTCTCGGCCGTCGCAACGTTCCTTTTGGTCCTTCTTCCGCGGGCTCCCGCCGTCGCCGCCTCCTTCGCCTACTGGGCCATGGCCCACCTCCATTATCATCCTTTTCGTTACGGCCGCATCGTGAAGGGAACGATCGGCTGGGTGATCTATTTCGCCGGCTACCTCTTCCCGGACAGCGAGATGTACAACCCTCGCTTGCATTCTTCTTTCTCGTTGCATCTCCTCTTCGCCCCCTTCCTTCAGACGTTGATCTACGTCATCGTCTTTCTGTTTTTGGCTCATTCCCGTTATGCACGCAGGGATCTCTGAAGTGACGCTTGCTTCGTTCTTTCGGGAGGGAGGAAAGACGCTCGCGTTCCTTCTCCTCACCGGCATCATCGTCACGAGACTCTTCGTCTGGACAGGAATTCCGCGGACTCCTGTCCCCGCGGATCTTCGCTTCGATGGGATCGGCCGCACGGTCTCGGATCTCATCTGGCTGAAAGCGACCGCACGCGTCGCATGGCCGACACGGGTGACCGCTCGCGACGCCGAACGGAATTATCATCTTTTTCGTCTTGCCGCCGGTATGAACCCCGCGAACAGTGAACCCTATTTCTTCGGTACCTTGGCGATGTGTATGTGGCACAGAAACGATCTGGCGCTGAAATTCGCCCAAGAGGGAATGAAAAAATATCCGAAGGATCGGAGGATCCGCATGGCCTTGTTCGGAGCCGTAACGGTCTTCGGAGCCGACCTCGAAGAAGCACTCAAAATCGTTCCCGACCTCCGCGAGATCGAAAAGATTCCCGACAGGTCCCCCGAGTTCTTCGAAGCGAAGGAGATATTGGCCGTTTTTTGGGTGATGAAGGCGGACCAACTGCGCAAGGAGGGAAAGATGTCCGAAGCCCTTTCCCTTTGGAAAAGAATCCGTCGCATTTACGGGTATAATAGGATATTGCGGGAACGCGCCGAGAGAGAGATTCGACTCTTGAGCAAGGAGGAACGCGGTACCGCAAGAGCTGCGGCACGAGATGCCGGGAGAAGGAAGGAGGAAGGGAGGGAATAAAAGGACCTGCTTCCTGTAGAGGAGGCATGGCGGAGGTTCCAACCTCGCAGAAGCGAGCAATGAAAGCGCTTGCACAATTCCGACCGGACGTGTAAGTTGGCCAGGAGGAGCAGGAGGAGAAGGGAGAAACTTACGAAAATTCGCCTGATTAAGGGACGGATCGTCTATAATGGCGGGGGATTGGAAAAAGGGGAAGGAGGTAAGAAAAGAGTATGGCTGCGACAGGGGCGGTTCCACCACCTGTAAGTATTCCCTTGCCGACACGACGTCTCGAGAAGGATGACCGGGACAAGATAGCCGTTTTATGGAGTCCGGTCGGCTTGAATCTTTCGCGCACGATCCAAGCAGCGATCGATGAGGTAGCGGAAACGGCGGGTTTTTCCACGATGCGACTGGATCTTCTTTCCGACGAACCCGAGAAACTGGAATGGGATTTGAAACATTTTCTCAAGCGAATCCACGAGGAATCGTCCGTAAAAGGAGTGATCACGGCGTTTCTCGATCTTCCCGAGGCGGATATCGATGCGTTGTACGAGAAGGGAAAGCCCGTTGTTTGCATCGACCGGCCGTCCGCGTTATCGCGGAAGGGGAATGTCGCGATCTACCATCGTTACGGGGGAACCCTTGTTGCGCGGGCACTGTTGGAGATCGGTCGGAGGAAAGTTGCGTTTGTCGGTCCGATCAACGAGCGGGGATGGGCGGGGGGAGAACGTGCGGAAGGAGTAAGGAGTGTTTTGGCGGAGGCGGGAGCCGAATTCATTCCGGTGGACGAATACAAATACGACATGGAGGAAGCGGCGGAGGCGACGGCGGCGATGTTCGAAGCGGGAACAGAGCCAGACGCGATGGTTTTCGCCAGCGATGCGCAGGCACTCGGAGGATTACGCGTGATCAAGGAACGAGGAAAGAAGGTTCCGGAGGAGATCGCGATCGTGGGATTCGACGACTCGGTGCCGGCCCGCCAGGCGGATCCCCCCTTGAGTTCGGTACGCCAACCGTTCGCGGAGTTGGGGAAGCGGTCCTCCGAGATGTTAGTGGGGGTTCTGAAGGGAACCGGTCATCTCGAAGACATATTGGTGAAGGAGCAACTGGTCCTTCGGGGCTCCTGCCTGGCGGGGTACGAAGGGGAGATCATCTACGAACCGGGAACGGACGTAATAGCGCGGATTCGGGAAACGCGTTAGTTATTCAGAGTACCGGTTTCTTGGCGATCAGGGGAGAAAAACGAGGTCGAGGAGGACTCGAATGAAGAGGCGTCGTCCTTTGCGGGAAAGAGGAGGAAAGATCAATCTAATTCCGGGCGGCGCCGGTATTCTCCTCTCGCTTCTTCTTCTTTCCGCATGTGGGGGTAACAGGACACCGCTTTCGAACGCGGACAAAGTGTCAGAATCACCGGCTTCTTCGAAAGGAGTTTCGAAGCGGAGTGTGAAATCGACCGAATTGGATCCGTACACTCAACTGATCGTGAGGTTCACCAAGGGATTTCGGCTTCCAAAGCCGAAATTCTCGCTATTCGATTCCGGATCGGAAGAGATCATTGATTACAAAAAATACGGGCGGTTTCACGGCGTCGGAACGAACGAGTTTCGCTATGAAATCACGGACTACGAGGGCTTGCGGAAAGCGGTTGGAGAAGGAATTCCTCCGAACGAGGACGGGGTGAAGAACGATCCCGCTTACCGGGAAATGGCGGAGAAGAATCTTCTGGGGGTGACGCACTGGGATGCCTTCAAGACGGGGGATCCGCATCGGGCGTTTTTCATCTGGGCCACGGCGCCGGAGGACCCGGGAGTGCGTTCCTATTTCATTGCTGAGGCTTTGGAGCGTGGCGGCCTGATCCGTCAAGCCGTTCGCGCCTATTACGCCTCGATCGTCCAATTCCCCCGAACGGCGGTCTGGAGCGCCAGCGGCGACTTCGTCTGGTACACCGCCCCGGTCGCGATGGCGGCTATTCGAAGGTTGTGCAACGACTACCCGGAGATGGGATTGGAGTATAAAGGCGGAGAGATTACGATCGAGAATGGACACGATGTCGATCTGGATAACGACATCATCAAGGTCGATCCGGGAAAAATCGTGAAGCGCGATCCGACGAAGAGGTTTCGCCCGATCGATCTGACCTCACGCAAGATCGTCGAGAGACGGGGAGAAGGCACGGTCCAACTCATTCGTTACGACAACGGACACTGGAGGATGTTGGTCGATGGAAAGCCGTTCGTCGTTCGCGGTGTCACCTACGCTCCGACGAAAGTAGGTTTGGGCCCGTTCACCGACCCGCGCTTCGCCTCCGATTGGATGTTTCGCGACGAGAACAAGAACGGTCGAATCGACGCGCCCTATGACGCCTGGGTCGATAAAAACGGAAACGGAGAGCAAGACGAAGGGGAAGAGGCGGTCGGAGATTTTCAATTGATGAAGGAGATGGGGATCAATGCAATCCGGCTCTATGCGGGAAACAAGCCCGGGGAGCCGGGTTATGATTCGAGCGACATCAATGCGCCGCTTCTTCGGGAACTTTACGAGAAATTCGGTATCCGGGTCATCATGGGGGATTTCCTCGGCGCTTACACGGTCGGCTCGGGGGCGACGTGGGAGGAAGGAACCGATTATACGAACCCGCAACATCTCGCGAATATGAAACGCACCGTTCGAGAAAAGGTCGAAGCGCTCAAGGACGAACCCTTCCTCCTGATGTGGCTTCTGGGGAACGAGAACAATATGCCGATGACCGAGGCTCATACGAATGCGACGCGAACGAACGCGGGCGCCTATCCGGAGGCGTATGCCCGTTTCGTCAACGAAGTGGCGGAAATGATCCACGAGTTGGATCCCAACCATCCCGTCGCAATCGGAAACCTCGAGACCTATCTGACGAAGGAATACAACAGGTTTTCTCCGGAGATCGATGTCTTCGGAGTCAATGCGTATCGAGGAGGGAAGGGATTCGGAGACCTTTTCCGCGAGATTCAAAGGAGTTTCGACCGGCCCGTTCTGGTGACGGAGTACGGTTGTGACGCCTACTTCGAGGGACGGGGGGAGGATCAAGTCGGCCAGGCCTCGTATCACGAGTACGCGCTCAGAGACATCGTTCTGAATCAAGCCGCGGGACCGAGGGCGGGCAATTCCATCGGCGGGGTTATCTTCGAGTGGCTCGACGAATGGTGGAAGAACACGAAAGGCGGTGTCGAGCCGGGAATCGTGCACGATACCCACTCGGAGGCCGCGATGCCCTTCCCCGATGGTTTGGCTCACGAGGAATGGTTCGGCATCGTTGGGCAGGGTTCGGGAAAGCACAGTCCCTTCGAACGCCGTCTCCGCAAGGCTTATTTTATGTACCGATCCTACTGGGGGACGTGAGAGAAGGGAACCACGGAGCACACGGAATAACACGGAAAAAGAGAAAGGCAAAAGGTAAAGGGCAAAAGGAAGAAGGCAAGAAGCAAAAGGGAATTGAAGATTTCGAATGCAGATTCTCCAGAGTGCGAATTGCCGAACCGCTGTCATTCCGAGGAGGCTGGAAGCCGACGAGGAATCCCCCACGAGTGCATGATCCGCTCCGCAGGTTGGAGAACCTGCGCCCCATTCTTGCAGGCAAGATGCCTGCGTTCCCAGGTTGCCAAATCTGCGCCCCACTTCTGCCGTATTATGGAAAGCGGACACTCTTGTCTGCGAAGGGACATTGTATGTTCCGAACGCATTCAGAATAAAACGAAAAACGGTAAACGAGGGAAACCACGGAAGACACGGGAGAACACGGAAAGAAGGGAAGGAAAGAAAACCGAATAGGCGGGACGAGATGGAGGGAGCGGCGGGTGTTTTCTCCCGTGCCTGCTTCCCTTTTCCCTTTTTCTTTTGCCCTTCTCCTTTTTCCTTTTGCCTTTTCTTTCGTCTCCGTGTCGAATCCCTTTTTGACCAACTTGCCCGCTCCAGGCTAAAATTTCCTTCGTGAAAGAGATCCGAACAGATTGTCGCCACTACCGGGGAGAGTACCCTTGTTCCTTGAGGAAAGTGTGTTGGGAGTGCTCCGATTTCGCACCGATTCCTCCACGGGCCCTGGTCATCAAGTTCGGGGCTCCCGGCGATGCCTTGAGAACGACCCCCCTGCTCGAAAAACTTCGAAAGGAAGGGTACGAAGAGATCACGTGGATCTGCGACGACGTTTCGCGGGAAATTCTCGAGATGGTGCCGGGGATCGACAGGCTCGTCCCCTTCTCGGCGCATACCTGGGGCTTGCTCGACGTCGAAACCTTTGATCTTCTTCTGTCCCTCGACAAGCATCCCACGGCGTTGGCGTGTGCGGCCCGAGCACGCGCCAAGGACAAACGCGGATTTGGAGTGACTCCGCAAGGACGGTTGACCGTTCTGGATCAACGTTCTCATTATGCGTTGCGCTTGGGGATCGACGACCCGCTGAAGTTTTATGAAAACGAGAAGACGGTTCCCGAAATTCTTTTCGAGATGTGCGGATATGAGTTCAAGGGCGAACGTTACGCGCTGAATCCCGGGCCGGTTCCGGAACGTGCTCCGCGCCGGATTCTGCTCAACATCGGTGTCGGCCCGCGATGGCCGACAAAGGCTTGGCCTCGAAAAAATTGGATCGCGTGTGCGCGGCTTCTGAAGAACGAAGGGTTCAGCCCTCTGTTCTGCGGAGGGCCCGCCGAGGAGACGTTACTGGAATCTTATGCGACCGCTGCGGGAGTCGAATACGTGCCTGTGGCTCCCTTGCGGCTCTTCGCGCAGACGATCGCCGGCGCCGCCGCCGTGGTGACCGCCGACTCCTTGGCGCTCCATATCGCCCTGGCCGTTGGAACGCCCGTCATCGGCCTCTTCTGTTCCACGACGGCGCGGGAGATCGAGTGGTACGGAATCGGCGAGGCGTTGGTTTCGAAATCCGGTCCCTGTTACAGAGCCGATTGCGCCTCGTGGCCCGAGTGTATGGAGGAAATCGAGCCGGAGGTTGTCCTGGAACACCTCACGGCTCGTCTTTCTCCTTGAGACTTCTCCGCGAGAAACGAAACGTGCTTTCGGAAGAAGACGGAACCTATCTTTTCCCGAAATCTCCCCCCGCTCCTTGCCGAATCGTTGCCATGATTCCCACCTACAACGAGAGGGAAAATATCTTTCGGCTCATCCCAGCGATCCTCGGCCTCGAGGAAGAGATTCATATCCTGATCGTCGATGACAATTCCCCCGATGGAACGGCCGATGTGGTAAAGGAATTCATCGAGAAATCCGAACGTGTGCATTTGGTATTGAGGACGAAAAAAAGAGGCAGAGGATCGGCCGGTGTCGCCGGATTCCGGCGGGCACTGGATTTGGGGGCGGAAATCGTGATCGAGATGGACGCCGATTTTTCCCATCCGGTCCGCTATCTTCCGGTACTGATCGAAGCCTTGGAAGACGTGGACGTTGTACTGGCCTCCCGTCTTGTCCGCGGCGGCGGCGAGGTCAACCGCAGCCTGAAACGTATCTTGATCACGAAGGGCGCCAACCTCCTTACCCGCACGGTCATGGGGTATCCCGTTCACGATTGCACGGCGGGTTATCGCGTGTTTCGGCGGCGGGTCCTCGAAGCAATTGAATTGGAAACACTCTCGGCGGAAGGCCCCGCGATCGTCGGAGAAGTCTTGTATCGTGTGGTTCGGGGGGGGTTCCGTCTTCGTGAAGTCCCCTACATTTATGAAGACAGACAGTTCGGCCGTTCCACGCTGACGACTTCCACCCTGCTCAATTGCCTCTGGTGGCTGTTGAAACTGAAAGCACGCCAGATGATGCGCGATGCGGCCGCCTTTCGAAAGGCACGGGACTTTTATTCTTCCCATCCTCCGGAACCCGCTTCGGATCCCTGGCGGCCGAAGAAAACCGGGAAATACGAAAACAATGCAAAGGATCTCTGAAGACCCCGGAGACCGCGGAGAAGGAACGCGGCAAACCGACGGTCTTTCGGAGAAAGAGAAGAATTGAAGGTGTTATGAGGCCCTTTTTAATTGCGAATTTTCCGCGAATTGTAGGCGGAGGAGAAATCAGCCTTCGAGACCTCGTCCGCGGATTGAACGCACGAGGCATCAAGACACTGACCGGGATACCGGAACCAGGCGGTCTTTCGGTCGAAGGGGACAGAGTTCTGCTGCCGCGGGCGGTTCCGATGATGGCGGCGCGAATCCGGCAAATCGCACACAGCATAGACATAATCCATGCCACCGGCCCGCATTCTCTCACCGCCGCCTATCTCGCACGGACGGGAAAGCCGATTCTTTGGCATGTTCGCGTCGCGGCCCCAGACCGGTATGACTTTCTCTTCAAACGCTTCGCCACCGTGATCGTGGCAAACTCCTTCGCAACGGCTGACCGTTTTCGCGGTTCCAACAAGGTTCGCGTCGTCTATAACGGTATCGATATACCGGTTCCGGCAAAGACACCGCTTCCAAAAAAGGGAAGGAAAAACATCGCTGTGGTGGGGCGTTGGACGGAAGAGAAGGGGATCGAGGACCTCGTGCCGGCCATACGCGAACTCTCTAAGGAAGAGATTGAATTTCATTTTCTGGGCGAGCGGAGGGAGCCGATCAAAAGCCGGGTAGAAAAGGCTTTGGGAGAGCAGAGAAAGCAATGTCGTTTCCACGAGTATGTCCCCAATGCGGCGGCGCACTTGGGCGAATTCGATATGGTCGTGGTTCCTTCCCGGATCGAAGGATTCGGTCGAATCGCGGTCGAGGCGTTGGTGAACGGAGTTCCGCCCGTGGCACGGCCTGTCGGGGGGTTGAAGGAGATTCTCGAAGGTTTGGATGCTCTCTTCCTACCGGAACATCCCGCGGAATGGACGGAAACGATCCGTCATCTCCTCGACAATCCTCCGTACGATCGGCGAAGGTTGATTGCGCGCGGGAAAAAATTCTCCCTCACCCGCCACGTGAAAAACATCATCGCGGTGTACCGAGATCTACTGAAGAAAAGGTGTCATTCTTACAATTTGTCAATTTCACCAGAGGATAACTCCATAAATTAGAGACACGGGGTTTCACGGGATTCCACGGTCTGGAGAATCCGCGCTTCATTCCGTTGCTCGGACCGAAGAGTTACCTTTGCCCATACTCTTTTCTCTATTTCTCGTTCCAACGATTCCACCCGGGAATGCCCTCTTCCCGGCCCCTCTGAATACGAGGTAGATCGCCAGCGTGGAGACGTTCCCAAGTGAGACCCGGGGAACGAGGAAGTGGCCCTTCGGCCTCCATTCGTTGCGCCAAACCCGGCCGTGAGACCGCCGGCTGCTCCCACCACGGGTGGCCCATGTACGTGTGCTT
>RFFU01000093.1 GCA_003697085.1 Candidatus Hydrogenedentota bacterium | reverse complement strand
CTTTCTTGTCCGGAGCGATCTCCAAAACGGTCAATATGCCCCACGACGCCACGGTCGAAGAGATCGAGAAGACCTACATCGAAGCCTGGAAACTCGGTCTCAAGGCCATCGCTATCTATCGCGACGGCTGCAAACGCAGTCAACCTCTTTCCACCAGTGAGAAATCCGCTGAAGACGGGACGACGGATAAACCTTCCCCGGGCAGTCTCTCCTCTCCGAAAACCACATCCTCTTCGTCTCGGCCGGCTCCCGCCCTCCAACCTTATCGACGACGTCTTCCATCAGAACGAACGGCACTGACACACCGATTCGAGATCGAGGGTCACGAGGGATACATCACCGTCGGACTCTATGAAGATGGGACGCCGGGGGAGATTTTCCTCCGGATGTCGAAGGAGGGAAGTACGATCTCCGGCCTGATGGACACGATCGCCACCCTGACCTCGATGGCCCTCCAATACGGCGTTCCTCTCAAGGTTCTGGTTCGAAAATTCTCGCATATGCGTTTCGAACCGTCCGGCTTCACGAAGAATCCGGAGATTCCGATCGCCAAGTCGATCGTGGATTACACCTTCCGCTGGCTGGCGGCGAAGTTTCTATCGCCGGAAGAATGCAAATCCATCGGGATCGTTCCGCGTGAGCGAAAACCCTCTCCGGGGCGAAAGAAGGATTCGCCTGCCACGGGAACGAAATATGAGGAGAACACTCCTCCGAAGGGACTCACGACCACCTTCTCGTTTCAGAACCAAAGCGATGCCCCCCTCTGTTCCTTCTGCGGATCAATCACCGTCCGAAACGCAAGTTGCTACATCTGCCCGACTTGCGGTTCAAGCAATGGATGCTCTTGATTCGACTTTGATCTTGAGACAATCCCCCCACTGTCCCGTGGTCCCGCCGCCCGGCGGGGCCCGGGACGCCCTTTTTCCCCGAACGGCGTTCACCGTTCGAGAAGGTGACGCGCTTTGACCTTCTCCCTCGACGAAAAAAACTCCGCGAGAAACCAACGGCTGACGTTCCGTCTTCCGGTCGAAGTCCGGCTCCTCCACGCCTCCCCGCGCCCTCTCGACAACGCCGTGGCGGCGGCAATGACATGCTATTCCGACACGCTTCTGACGGCGGACGATCTTACGGAAGATCAGCCGGTTCGAAGAAGAAGAGAGGTCGTGGCGAAAAGAACCTTCGAAGCGGGACACAACACCGTTCAGCAACACAATACCTTCCAATTCGCGATTACCGGTATATCGCGTTACGCGGTCTGGTCTTTCCTCCACAACCACCCCTTCTACAACTCCGAACAGGTTTCACAAAGGTATGTCCCGGTGAACACCGAGCGCGTCGTCGTTCCGCCGCTTTCCCCCGAGGGTCGGAAGATCTTCGAGGAAGCCGTCCGCGACGCCGCCGGCACCTACCGCCTTCTCGGTGACCTTCTCTATCCGACCGCGGAACGCTTCTACCGTGAACTCTTTCCGGGACGATCCCGGGCTTTGGATTCCCCTCCGGACGAAAAGGGCCGAGGGCGAAGATGGCGCCGAGAAATTCACAAGCGTGTTCTCGAGGTCGCCCGTTATGTCCTTCCGATCGCCGTCGAGGCGCATCTCCATCATACGATCTCCGGATTGACACTTCATCGCTATCGCCGGTTGATGACACAGGTCTCCTGTCCCGAGGAAATTCGGTCACTGGTTCAAGGAATGATCGAGGAGGTGGAGAGGCACGATCCGTCCTTCTTTCTCGTTCGTCACGATCCGTTGCCTCTCGAACAGACTCCTGAATATCGGCTCCTCTTGCGTTTTTCCTCCGAGAGACATCCTTTCGGAACCGCGGACGACTGGATTCGCGACTTCGACTCCATGCTCGGCCGTTACAGAAGTCTCCTCATTTCCCCGACGAAATCTCCTCTTTCCCTGATAACGAACGCGGTTCGAAGCGTTCTGGCACTCGATTCCGAACAACTTGACGAGGAACTTGCGATGAGATGGGCCGTGGATCCGGCCGTCAATCCCAATCTCACCGATTCGCTCGGACTCGCCCACCACGACCCGTTCTCCCGGGCTTTGATGCATGCTCACTTCACCTTCCTCAAGAAACTGTCTTTGACCGCCGACGCTCAGGATCAACGTCACCGGTGCGTTCCGGGAACCCGCCCGCTTCTTCAGCGGCATTTCCGCCCCCACCGCCCCGACTTCATCGTCCCGGTACTGATTAAAAAATGTCCGGAGGCGGAAGAGGTTTATCGAAACTTTATGCGGCGGCTGTGGAACTCCGCGGGCCGCCTCCTCGATCTCGACGAACCCCTCTCCTCCGTTCTCTATCTTCTTCCCAACGCTTTTCCCGTGCGGTTTTGCGAATCCGGGGACCTTCTCTCGTTGCGCCACAAATGGAGCCTGCGCCTGTGCCTCAACGCGCAAGAGGAAATCTGGTATGCTTCCCGAGACGAAGTGGAACAGGTGGGGCAACTCGTTCCCGAAATTCGTCCCTATCTTCTCCCTCCCTGCGGAATTCGGTTTCGTGCCAATATCGCGCCCTTCTGTCCGGAAGGAAGCGGTTACTGCGGTATTCCGCTCTGGAGAAGAGAACTGCAGGAAACCGAGAGAATCCTTTGAAACACGATTTGAATTTCGTTAATATCCCCGCGCTGCGCGCCCGCCGTCGAATTCCGACGGGGTCGCGCGACGGAAAAAAGGAAAAGGCCCAAGGGTGAAGAAGACTTTATGAAATGTCCCTACTGTTCCTCGACGAATACCAACGTTCTTGATTCCCGCCCGACCGAGCAGGACAACTCCGTCCGAAGACGGCGGGAATGCACCGCGTGCCATGCGCGATTCACAACCTATGAGCGCGTGGAATACGAACCGATACTCGTCATCAAGAAGGACGGGTCGCGGGAAGCATACTCCCGCGAGAAACTGCTCAACGGTCTCTTTATGGCGACGAAAAAATGTCCCGTTTCGGCTGAAGAATTGGACCATTTCGCGGCGCGGATCGAGCGTGCGTTGAGGGACGAGGGGCGGAGGGAAATCACGGCGACGGAGTTGGGACAGATGGTGTTGACCGGTTTGAAAAAGATCGACCCGGTCGCATACATCCGTTTCGCCAGCGTTTACCGCGAGTTCGACTCGATCGATTCCTTCCGCGCGATCCTCGCGGAATTTGAGGAAGAAAGAAATGGAAACAGCGACTGAATCGGAAAGAAGCCCCTCTCCCGCGGACGCCGCGCTTCCTCCTCCGGTCAAGGTTCGCGTAAAGCGGCTTTATCCGGAAGCTCGTATCCCGGAGCCGGCTCATTTCGGTGATTCCGGCGTGGACCTCCGATCTTGTATCGAAGACATCTCCCTTCCCCCCGGTCAGAGGGCGATCATTCCAACAGGACTGGCCTTCGAGATTCCCGTTGGTTATGAGATTCAGATACGGCCACGGTCAGGTTTGGCGGCTAAGAAAGGTCTCACCTGCCTCAACGCTCCCGGTACAATCGATTCGGGATACCGCGGCGAGGTGAAGGTTATTCTCTATAATTCCTCGCGCGAAAACGTCTTGATTCGAAAAGGTGATCGCATCGCGCAGGCGGTTTTGGCTCGCGTCGAACGGATCGAATGGGAAGAAACCGACGCCCTCACCGAGTCCTCCCGCGGAACCGGAGGCTTTGGCAGCACGGGCGTCTGAAGCAAACGATCCCTGTCCCCGGACCGTAGGCATCCTGCCTGCACCCCAGATGTCATTCCGAGGAGGGAGGCACTCGACAGCACTGCTGTCATTCCGAGCGAGGCGGCGCGGAGCGATACCGACGAGGAATCCCCCGAGATGGCTGACAACCGCCTCGTTCTCCCTCGCCCCTCTGGGGACCTGCCTGCCGCGACGCATCGCGGCACAGGCAGGGAGGGTTGGGGTGAGGGCGTGGGGTATTGGCCCCCAGCGCGGAATACCTCGTGAAGGGGATTCCTCACGGTGCCCGTCCCGAGCGAAGGCGAGGGTGTTCGGAATGACACGGGGGCGGAATGACAAAGAGCGAGTTGACCGGACCGGAGCGCGAGATGCCACGTTTGGGGGATTCCTCGTCGCTTCGCTCCTCGGAATGACACGAGGGCAGGATGCCTGCACTCCCAGGTAAAGTGCGGGTTCTCGGCGAGCCCGTTTCCGGTCAAAAATCAAAGGTCTCCCCAGGGAAAACTTAGGATTCTCTTTCGGGAATCGTTTTCAGGAGGTTCGCGACGACCTGCGGCAACAAACGATGCTCGGCTTCGTGAATCCGTTCCGCAAGGCTCTCTAATGTGTCCTCCGGATTCACCGGGACCTTCTCTTGCGCGATGATCTCTCCGGTATCAACGCCGGCATCGACATAATGAACGGTGCACCCTGTCTCCCTAACTCCCGCCGCAAAAGCCCGCTCGATCGCGTGGGTGCCCGGGAATTGGGGAAGAAGCGCCGGATGAAGATTGATGAGACGCCCTTCGAAACGCTTTACGAACCACGGTGTCAAGATTCGCAT
>RFFU01000092.1 GCA_003697085.1 Candidatus Hydrogenedentota bacterium | reverse complement strand
GCCGCGACGTGGCCGATCTCGTGTCCGATGACTCCGGCCAATTCCGCCTCATCATCGAGAATCCCCAGGATTCCCCTGGTGAGATAGACGTGCCCGCCGGGCGTCGCGAAGGCGTTTGCGATCGGCGTATTGAGAACCTTGAACGTGTAACGAAGGTTGCTGCGGTCCGAGACCTTGGCCAGCGTCTGCCCGACCGCGTCGATGTATCGCGCTAATTCCGCGTTCTCGAAGACAGGAAACTCCCGCTCAATCTCGGCCGCGACCTTGTCGCCGATTTCGATTTCTCGCTTTTCCGAAACCATCCAAACATTGGACTGTTCCGGCGTGGCCTGATCCCGCTGACTGCAGGCCGAAGAGAGGGAAAGCAAAAAGGCGGAAAGGACTATCCCCGCGACGGGACGCCTTCTCCAAAAAAGGCAGCGCTCAAACATCTCCCTTTCTCCCTCTCCTATTCTTCCTCTCCGAAGCGGTTTTTCCCTCCGTCTTCGTCCGCTTCTTCTCCTCCTCTTCCCAACCGCGGATCTTTGCGAGAATCGACGCTTTCAAATCTTCCGACAATTCTCCTTCCGAAACGAGCCTCCTTAATCTCTCGAAGAGTGCCGGATGAAAGATCTCCTCGATCCCGGGTAACTCGAACGCACGTTGAAAGGCACGCTTCGCAAGAGAAAAACGCCTTGTGGCAAGTCCGGCGAAACCGAGATGCCATTCGACAGACGTGAGGAACGGTTCGAGGGAAGGATCCCGGCGGAAGTTCCTGCGCCGAAGTCGTTCGCGCAACACTTCGAACTTTTCAAAGGCCTGCTCATATTCCCCTTTTAGAAAGAACAATTCAGCGAGAAAGAAATCGAGTTTGGGATTCGATTTCCGCATTTGAAGGACGCGCCGGAGAGCATTCTCGGCTCGCGTAAAATCCCAAGATTTGTAATAGGCATAGTAGAGATCATGAAGGACATCCGGAATTTCTTCCCCGGAAGACAAGGCGCGCCGGAGCCATTGGACGGCCTTCCGCCAATCCCTCAGTTCGAGAAACACGCTCCCCAATTCGACCGCGTAGAAGGGATCGGGATTGAGCCGATAGGCGCGGGAGAGCGAAGAGACCATTCCTTGCCAGTCGCTCCGTCGGCGATAGACCTGCGCCTTCTCGTACCATACTTCAGGCACATCGGGATAGTGTTCCTCGAGAACACTCAATATTCGAACTCCCCTCTCGATATCATCTCTGAACAAACAAAGACGTACTAGAAAAATTTGAAAGGAGGGATTCTGGGGGTACTTTTCCCAAGCCCCCATAAGAAATTCCTCCGCCCCTTCGATACGCTCCGTTCTCCCACTGAAGATCTCCTCCAGAAGGAGATAACCGTACGCTTCGAAACAGGCCTCCTCCTGGTCCCGAGGAAAACCTTCCTCGTACCAACGCCGGAAATAGTGAAGCGCTTCCTCGTATTCTTCCTCGTTAAAATAAGCCCAAGCGATTTTTCCGAGCGCTTCCTGATCGGAAGGCGTAAGCGCCAAAAGCCGATCCCAGTATCCCAACGCCTTCTCCCTATCGCCCTTTTCTTCGGAAAGGCGCGCCAATTTTCGCGTTAGCGCCACGTCAAGAGGCTGAATCTCGAGCGCCTTCTCGAAAGAGAGCAACGCCTCCTCGAAATTCCGTCTCTGGACTTGAATATCACCCAGACTCACCCAAGCCGAAGCCTCGTCTGGAGCCAAGGCGAGGATTTCTCGCGCGGTTCGTTCCGCCAGTTGATTCTCCCCCAATGCCAACGCGGCATTGAGCCGTATCTTCTTTAGTTCTTTATTCTTCGGAAGATACCATTCGGTCTTTTGGACGGAAGCGACGGCGCGGCGAAACCGGCTATGCTTGAGATGATTCTCCGCGGAAAGCCATGCCGCCGTCGAAGCGACGATCATCGAAGAATGGTTGAGCAACGTCCCTAAGACTTCTTCTTCGATCCCCCCGCCACGTTTGATCAATGCAGCAAGCGTTTCCAACGGCTCCCCGGCCGCCTCCCAGTAGGACGCCGCCTTCGCACGGTCACCAAAGAGAAAATACCCCCATCCGAGTAAATCAGAGACTGTACCAGAATCCCGTTCTAGAAGAACCTCGATCCCCTCCGCAAGAAAACCGTTCCGAAGGAGTTCAATCGCCCTTCGGCGACATTCTTCATCGGCCGAGACGAAAACGGACGAGCGGGAATCGCGTCCGAGGGATCGCGAAGAGCGGGAATTTGAACCTCGATTCTTTCCGTAACGGTGCCTCGCGGGTACCTTCCGCGACTTTTCCTTCGGAAACGGAACCAGCACGCTATCTCTTTTCCGGCTCCTCGGCCTCATCCACCAGCATCACGGGAATTCCGTCGCGGATCGGATACCGCCGCCCACATTCGGTACAGACGAGCCGCGCGGCCGCTTCGTCCAACTCCACCGGCGGACGCGAATCACACGCCGGACAGGCCAGAATCTCCAGCAGCTCCTTGTCGATCATCGCTTTCCTCCTCCTCGAAAATCACCCTTCCTTGAAGGGCTATTCTATTCCATCCCGGTCAAGACCACCACCTCTTGATTTTCCCCAGCAGGGACGGCCGCGACAGTCAGGCCCTGATCACGGTATCCGTCGGGATTCCGTCCGCTCCGTTCCGCTCCTACGCTCTCTCTTCTTCCACCTTCCATCCGCCGACATTGCGCTTCTCCGCGTCGAAGGCGACTCCCACGAGCGTGATCCTCTTCCCGCTCGCGCGGTACTTCTCCGCGTATCCTCTCTGCTTGATCTGCTCCAGAGCCTTTTCCGGAGCCTGATTCAACTTGAACCCGAAGATGTACACCCGCTCTCCCAACTCCACCGCACAGTCCAACCGCCCCCGGTTCGTCAACATCTCGAACCGGCCCTCCAGTCCCAGGATCGCCAACACGGCGTAAACGATACTGGCAAAATACCACTCCTGGGCGATGAAAATAGCATACGGAATTCCTGCAAAGAACGACTCCACACCGGCAAAGAACGCCTCGAGATTTCCGGACTCCAAAGCCTCACGGAGTTGCAGCAACAACCGGCCGTCGCGAATCCCCGGCGTCTCCGTGTATCCCACAAGCAGGTGATCCAACAACGATCTCTCGACTTCGTAATTGGGATAACCCAAGCGGTAATAGCGTTCCGCCCCCTTGTCCACGACTTCTTGGATCGTCAAATACCCCGTCTGGAAAAGCAGCGCCTCCACCGCGATGTCTTCGATCTCGAATTTGCTGAATCCCGATTCGATCAAAAGCAGATCCTCCAACCTCGTCAGGTCGTATCTCTTCTCCCGCATCAGATTGATCAGAAACGTCGGCGTCCCCGTCTCGAACCAGTAGTTGCGGAACTGCCTGTCGGCCAAAGCATTCAACGTCGAGAAGGGATTGTAGAGCCGCTCTCCTCCGTTCCAGCTGTAACCGTTGTACCAGGTACGGAAGCGTTCGAGAATCGCCTCCTTCCCGACACCGTGCTTCTCCGCAAAACGTTCGAAATAGCCGTCAAAATAGCGCTCCAGGTCCTCCTCGCGATACCCGCATATCTCGTTGTAATCCTCGGCCATCGTGATGTCTCGGAGGTTGTTCAGATCCGAAAAGATACTCGTCCGCGAAAACTTGCTCACGCCCGTCAAAAACACGAACTTCAAATACGCGTCCAGCCCCTTGATCACGCCGTAGAAGTCCTTCAATATCTCCCGATACGCCGCGCATTCCTCCGTCTTCGTCAACGCTCCGATGATCGGTTTGTCGTATTCGTCTATCAACAACGCAACCTTCCCTGTCCGTGACAATTCCTTGATGAGCGCGGCAAAGATGTCCTTCGGCGAACGTCCAGATATCTCCAGACCGTATGCCTCGCCTACCGAACGTACATGGTCCATCAGCGCCTGCTTCAACCCTTCCGGTGACTCGTACGCCAACTGCGTCATGTCCAACTTGATCACCGGATGTTTCCGCCACTCGATCTTGTCGTGGATATACAGACCTTCGAAAAGTCCCCGGTTCCCTCTGAATATCTGCTCCAGCGTTGAGACCAGAAGCGACTTCCCGAACCGCCGCGGTCGTGAAAGGAAATAGACCTTTCCCTCGGAAATCAGACGATAGAGGTATTCGGTCTTATCCACATAGACGTAACCACCGTCGATCAACTCCCGGAAATCCTGTATCCCGATCGGTAGTTTCTTCATCGCACGTTCAACCTTTGCTTCCTTCCATCGCCTGTTCCTCGGTCCCTATCGATCTCACGGCAACACCCGTTCGTGCATCAACACCATCAACTTTATTCTATTCCCTTCTCCACCCCCGACAACCATGGAAGGGGTACATGGCGAAAAATGGGCACCTATGAACGGATGGGGTCAATCTACTCCCGGGCGAAACACCGTATAGGATCGGAAGGAGCGGAAGGTCGCCCCCTACGAGCCCGTTTTTGCAGGCAAGAAGCCTGCCAGCCAGCAGGCGGGCCTGCGCTCCCTGAAATGCCTGTTTACCTGAACTTGATCCTGCCAACAATTTACCGTGCACCCCCGTGGACGGTTCGGCTCCCCGAAAGGCGCCGGGAAATCTTCCTGTTGCCACCCCCCCTCCCAAAATATAAAATTTCCCTTGTCGCGGTGGATATAGCTCAACTGGTCAGAGCGCCGGTCTGTGGAACCGGAGGTTGCGGGTTCGATCCCCGTTATCCACCCCATTTTGGTCCTTCCGCGAATTAAAAGCCCGAAACCGGTTGAATCTTGCGAAAGAGAAGGCGAGCATCCTCCCCGGTATCCGAATAATATCCCTTCCTGACTCCAACCTCCCGGAAACCCAACCGTTCATAGAAACGCGCGGCTGCGGCATTCGAACGCCGCACCTCCAGAAGCACGTTCCGGGCTCCCAATACTCTCGCCCTCTCCATCGCTTCCTGCAATAACCTCCTTCCGATGCCGCGCCGGCGGTACCGAGGGAGAACCGCGATGTTGTTTATATGGAGATCTTCGAAGATGCTCCAGGAGAAAAGAAAGCCCACCAAACGTCCGTCCGACTCCGCACCAAAACAGAGACTCAAAGGATTCCGCAATTCTTCCTCAAACATCTTCTTTCTCCACGGATGAGGAAAACTCTCACGTTCAATCTCCAGAACCGTGTCGAGATCCCTTTCCTGGAGCCGCCGTAACTTCACTCGATCCTCGCGCCCTTTCATCGCTCCTCACCCAGCCGGCGCGAAATAGCATAACAGTCTCCCACATACCACGGCTCAAGTTCCGCCGCCTTGCTCGGAAGAAGCGCTCTTGACTCAATCACCCTCCCGACACCGTCGAGCAACCGATTGTTTCCAGAAAACCACCGTCCAGAAAAATGCTCGGGAACAGTTCCGAGTACCGCCACGGGTTCCCTCAATTCCCGGCTCCACTCTCCGCCTTCTATAATCTTAACTTGCCCTTCCTTTCGAACGGCCCACTCATTTCTCCGCGTTTGAACCGCCACCGTTCCCTCGCCGGCCTTCTCACGCTCCAAAACCTCCTCCAAGAGGGCGAAGGTGGAAAGCGGGTAAACCGAGACATCCGTCCCGAAAAAAAGACCTTGAACGGCGGCGACCCCGACACGAATCCCCGTATAAGACCCCGGTCCGATGGTCACGGCAACCCCGGCGATCTCTGTCAATTCGAGCCCCGAACGCCGAAGCAAATCCGCAACAAGCGGTGCGACATCCTTCCCCCGCCTCGAAAAGACTCCCCCGCCCTCCTCTCCCACAACTCGTTCCCGGATTCCGCCGTTCCCTAAGAGACGAACTTCCGTCGCCGGACTCACTGTATCGATCGCCAAAAGAAGTCTTTCTCTCCTCACGTCCTCGTCTCTTCCTCCCGCTCACCTCCCTGCACCGATCCCCGGAATCTCAGTCGGCGCTCTTCCGGACATTCCGGAAGGATCTCCAGATCGATCCAAAAAACCGGCTCCGCGGGATTACTCAAACGGTTCCCCCACTCCACACAGACAACAGCCCCCCTGGCGCGCCACTCGTCGATCTCCAATTCCCACATCTCGCCCGCTTCCAAACGATAGAGATCGATGTGCAAGAGCGGAAGGCGCCCCTCATAAATCTTTTGGAGAAGGAACGTGGGAGACGTCACCGGATCGGTAACTCCCAACCCTTTTGCGATTCCTTTCACAAGAACGGTCTTTCCCGAACCGAGTTCCCCGCAAAGCAGAATCAATTCTCCCCCCTTCAACGATGCACCAAATCGCTCTCCCCAATTCCGCGTTTCTTCCGGAGAACGAAGCCGCTCCTCCAGGCCGCCTGCCGGCGCGCACCAGTCCATCAAGTTCACCACCGATGGGTAAATCCGCTTCGGCGCAACAGCGTTCCATCGAGAAAGACCCCCTCCCCTTCCTTCACGCAACCGATCTCCTTCCCCTCGAGCAGGGGGACCGGAGCCGTGGCAAGCAGTTCCAGTTCTTCTCCCGAGGAAAGCGCGGCCTCGATCGGGTTCTCGAAAACCGTCTCGACCCCCTCGAAGATCGGTATCCGCACGCTTTCGATCTCGATTCGTACACGGGAGTCGCCGGCGATATGCCAGAGTTCCGAGGAGAGACCGTCCGAGATATCGATCATGGCCGAGGCGGACCGCCCCCAGAAAGACGCCAAATCGAGGCGTGCCCGAGGCGCCAAAAAACGTTCGACCAGAGGGGAATCCCGTCTTCCCCTTTCCAGAAGTTTCTGACCCGCCAGGACACCCCCGAGTGCTCCCGATACATAGACAACGTCTCCGGCCTGGGCTCCCTTTCTCAGAACCGGCCGTTTCGCGTTTCCCAAGACCGTCATTGCCAAAACCACCCCGCATTCTCCCCCACCCCCCACGGTATCACCTCCCAGGACGGGTACTTCTGCGGAAGAGATCCCGTCCAGGAGCAGATTGATTTCATCCGAGCCCAGAGTGCCGCTGAAACCGACGAGCAAGCCGTCGACCGTCCCCCCCATCGCGGCGATATCGGAAAGCACAATCTCGGTGCACCGGCGTCCGATCGTATCCCAATTCATCCACCCGCGGTCGAAATGAACTCCTTCAACGAAGAGTTCCGTGGAAAGAAGCCTTTCTCCGACAACGGCCGCATCATCGCCGATTCCGATAACGCGAGATCCTCCGCGGACGGGAAAGCGTTCCCGCGCCCGCGCAATCACTTCCCACTCATCCATCGGACGGTGTGCATACCTCCATTCGAGAAGCGCCGCGGACGATCCGCCTTGGGACACGCTCGCGAATCTGCGTCACGACTTCATAATTGATCGTGTTCTGCCACCCCGCCATTTCCTCGGCCGTAATCTCTTCCTCTCCCTGCCGGCCGATCAACACCGCCTCGTCTCCGATCTCAACCGGAAGGTCTCCACAATCGATAACCGTGAGGTCCATGCAGACCCGGCCGGCGACACGACAACGCCGTCCGCGGATCAGGACATCGGCTTTGTTCGAGAGAATCCGACGAAAGCCGTCGGCGTATCCGACGGGAAGCAAGGCAACAGTTGTCGGCCTTTCGGCCACGAAGGTCGCTCCGTAGGAAACGGCGTCTCCCGGCTTCAGCCTCCGAACCTCCACGACTCTCGCCTTCCAAGAAAGGATCGGTCGTACATTCGGATGGCGTGAGACGTTTTCGGAAGGGTAGAGTCCGTAGAGCCCGATGCCGATGCGGACCATATCGAGAGCGGTTTCCGGCATATCGATCGCGGCGGCGGAATTTGCGATGTGAGCCAACGGCGGCCGAAGTCCTTCCTCTTCCAACCCCCGCAAAAGCCTTGTAAAGACCTCGAACTGCCGATAGGCGCTGAGGCGGTCAATCGCGTCGGCGGAATGGAAGTGGGAAAAGATTCCTTCAATCCGAACACCGGGAACCGATCGAGCGGCCCGGAGAAACCCCGGCACATCCTCCGGCTCCAGCCCGCTTCTGTTCATTCCCGTGTTCACCTTGAGATGAACTCCGGCGCCGGTCCCTTCAAGAGCCCGCACCATTTCAATTGTGGTAACAGCGCAGGACATCCGTCCGGCGACCAGCGAACCGGCCTGGGCGGGAACTGTAGGGCTGAGGACGAGGATCGGCTTTTCGATCCCCACGGCGCGAAGGTTTTCTCCCTCGCACGGCGTCGCCACACCGAACCAATCGACACCGCCCTGCTCACAAAAACGGGCGACCCCCATCGCTCCGTGCCCGTAAGCATTTCCCTTGATGACAGCCATAAAACGGGAGCGGATCAGACGCCTCCACACGGCGATGTTGTGTTCGAGGGCGTCCGCGTCGATTTCAAGCCACGTTGCGCGCTCGAGGTGAGCCTCGGCCGTTAGAATCGCCACCCCGTACGCCTTTCCCTCGGCAGCGATCTCCGCGGATCAGGACCGCGGAAGAGAGACCTATCCGCGGGAGGAGGCGCCCGGGCGCCGGTCGGACCAACGAACCTCAGCCATCCTCGCCGCGTCGCCGGTCCGAAATCCGCTGATCTTGATCACACGAAGATATCCGCCAGGACGGTCCGAAAAACGTTTCGCACCGTAGTCCTCGAAGAGTTTCCGTACGGAGGGTTTGTGGGGCAAACGAGATGCGACAAGACGACGATTCGCCACGGTATCCACCTTCGCCCGCGTTACCAACGGCTCCACGAACTTTCGCAGTTCCTTTGCACGCGCCACCGTCGTCCTCACCCGCCCCTTCTCGATCAAGCGAATCGCAAGACCCTTCATCAAGGCTTTCCGTTCACGCACCAAGCGATTGAGTTTACGGTGTTTGATGCGGTGTTTCATACCCCTACGCCTCCCGACTCCCCGTCAGATGGATTTTGTCCTTCATTCCCAGAGTCAAACCGTATTCCTGCAATTTTTCCTTAATCTCTTGAAGCGACTTCTTTCCGAAATTTCGATACTTGAGCATCTCTTGATCCGTGCGAATGACCAATTCTCCCAACGTCTTGAGATTGGCGGCCTTGAGACAGTTCGAAGAACGAACCGAGAGTTCCAACTCCTCGACGGGCGTCGCCAGGAGTTTGCGCATCCGCTCGTCTTCCTTTGACTCCTCCGTCTCCTCCTCCGCCCCGCTTTCCTCAAACGTGATGAAGATGCGCAGGTAATCGGTCAGGATTCGAGCCGCGTATCCGATTGCGTCCTCGGGATCGACGATCCCGTCCGTCTGAACCTCGATGATCAATTTGTCGTAATCGGTTCGTTGGCGAACCCGCGTCGGTTCGACCCGATAGGAAACGCGGCGGACGGGTGAAAAGAGAGCGTCGATTGGAATAACGCCGATCTCCTTCTCCACCGAATGTTCCTCCGCCGGAACGAAACCGCGTCCCGTACGAACCGTCAGATCCATCTCCAATGAGGCGTCCGGCTGTTCGATCGTGGCAATCACCTGATCCGGATTCATTATCTCGACATCGTCCGGAAGCGCCAATTGCGACGCCTTTACCTTCCCGTTTCCCGTCGCACTCAGATGGACCTGGCGGACTCCGCTTCCCTTGATGCGGAAACGCAACGATTTGAGATTGAGGACGATCTCCGCAACGTCCTCGATGACCCCAGGAATCACGGAGAACTCGTGCGGTACCCCCTCGATCCTCACGGCCGTGACGGCCGCGCCGGGGATCGCGGAGAGCAGAACGCGGCGCAGGGCATTCCCCAATGTGTGCCCGAACCCCTTCTCCAAGGGGCGTACCGAAAACCTCCCGAACGTCGGCGTCCGGCTCTCTTCGTCCACCTCGACGCGCCACGGCGTCTCCAATCCCTTTGTGATCAATCGTACATCCATCGTCATTCTCCTCCGATTCGCTTACTTGGAATACAATTCGACGATCAGGTTCTCCTTGATCGGAACCTCGATCGAATCCCGCGTTGGCAGAGAAACGACTTCGCCCTGCCTGTTATCCAAATCCACCTTCAACCACTCCGGAAGCGACCGTTTCCGGGCCGCTTCGACGGAAGCCTTGACCAAATCCAGATCCTTCTTCTTCAACGTCAACCGATCTCCAATCCTGAGAATATAGGAAGGAATGTTGACTTTCCGATCGTTGATTCGAATGTGCCCGTGACGAACCAATTGACGCGCGGCCCTCCGGGACGGAGCAAAACCCATCCGGTACACAACGTTATCGAGCCTCCGTTCGAGAATTCGCAGGAGGTTTTCTCCCGTCACGCCCTTCTGCCGCACCGCCGTCGCGAAATACTTTCGAAATTGCTTCTCTAACACTCCGTACATATGACGGACCTTCTGTTTTTCCCGCAATTGAAGTCCGTACTCCGATATCTTGCCCGCCGCCGGCGCGTTGCGGCTTCCCCGACCCATTCCGGGAGCAAAATTTCTTTTTTCCAAAATGCACTTCGCGGAGAAACACTTTTCTCCCTTGAGATAAAGTTTGAGGCCTTCGCGGCGGCATTTCCTGCAAACCGGCCCGGTGTATCTCGCCATCGTTTCCTCTCCTTCTAGACCCGGCGTCGCTTCGGGGGACGACAACCGTTGTGCGGAACCGGCGTCACATCAAGGATCGTTTCGATCTCAATTCCCGCTCCGGCCAGGGCACGGATCGCCGTCTCCCGGCCGCTTCCGGGCCCCTTGACGCGGACATTGACGCGCTTGACTCCCATCTCGGCCGCCTCCCGCGCGGCCTTCTCCGCCGCCACCTGCGCCGCATAAGGAGTTCCCTTTCGGGAGCCCTTGAAACCACACCCTCCCGCGCTCGCCCACGCCAATACGTCGCCCGCCGGGTTCGTAATACTGATGATCGTATTGTTGAAGGTCGCCTTGATGTGAGCGATGCAGTCGGCCGGAGCCGTCTTCTTCTTCGATCGTGCCGCTTTTCTCGCCATCGTCCTTAACCCTTCCTGACGCCGATCTGCCGGCGCGGTCCCTTCCGCGTCCGGGCATTCGTGTGCGTCCTCTGTCCCCGCACCGGCAATCCGCGCCGGTGGCGAATGCCTCGGTAACTTCCAATGTCGATCAATCGTTTGATGTTCCTTTGGACATCGGCCCGTAAATCCCCCTCGACCCGATACTGCCTGTCGATCACTTCCCGGATGCTGGCAATGTCCGTGTCCGTTAAATCCTTCACCCGCGTGTCCGGATTGACCCGCGCCTGGGCGAGAATCTTGTTCGATAACGAACGGCCGATTCCGTAGATCGCCGTCAGGCCGATCTCAATCCTCTTGTCCCGAGGAAGATCCACTCCCGCTATTCGTGCCACACTCGCCTCCTCGAATTATCCCTGACGCTGCTTGTGGCGCGGGTTCGAACAGATCACCCGCACCACGCCGCGCCGCTTTATAATCTTGCACTTTTTGCAAATCTTCTTCACCGAAGCCCTGACTTTCATCGCTCCTCTACTCCTTTTCCCGTTTCCGCAGTTCCTACTTGAACCGGTACACGATACGCCCTCGCGAAAGATCGTATTGGGACAACTCCACCGTCACCCGATCCCCCGGCAAGATTCGAATGTAGTGCATCCGCATCTTGCCCGAGATATGGGCCAACAGTTGATGGCCGTTCTCCAACTCGACCTTGAACATCGTGTTGGGAAGCGTCTCGACGACCGTTCCCTCCACTTGTATCGTGTCTTCCTTCGCCACGTCTCATCAACCTCTTCCTGTCACCGATCTCCTTTTTTTTCTTCAAACAACATCATCCGGCAATCCCGCGGAGAGGATCACCGGACCGTCATCCGTTATCGCAATACTATGCTCAAAATGAGCCGAACGGCGACCGTCCGCCGTTACCACGGTCCAACCATCGTCCAAGACGCGGGTTCCCGCCATTCCCTCGTTCACCATCGGCTCGATCGCCAAGGTCATTCCCGCCTTGAGGACGGGCCCGAGACCCGCCGGGCCGTAATTCGGCACCTGGGGCTCTTCATGCATCCGCCGCCCGACTCCATGGCCGACATAATCCCTGACAACCGAAAAACCGCGTGGAACTACGTGGTTCTCGACGGCGGCCCCAATGTCCGATAGCCGCCCGCCGATCCGCGCGACCGCAATGGCCTTGTAAAGCGATTCGCGCGTCGCCTTCAACAAGGCCGCTCCGGCCGAATCGATTTTTCCGACGGGATATGTTACAGCAGCGTCGCCGATAAATCCAGCAAATTTTACACCAATATCGACGGAAACCAGCATCCCCGCACGCAGAACCCGTCGAGGATCCGGAATCCCGTGAACCACCTCCTCGTCAATCGAAACACAGGTTGCCGCCGGAAATCCGTGGTACCCGAGAAAGGCCGGCGTCGCGCCCGGCGTCTTTCCGATCACCTCCCGCACCGCCCTGTCAATATCCGCCGTGCTGATCCCGGGACGGATCAGTTTCCGAACAACCCGGTGCGCTTCGACGACGATCGCGTTCGGCAACCGCATCGTCTCGATCTCCTTCGGAGACTTCAGTTCGATCGCCATGCCGACCCGCCACCGGCTTTCTCGACCGTTCCCCGCGTCTTTTCAAAGATCCGCATCCTTTTATCACTCCACCACGGCGCGTCCCCTACTTCGCGCACCCCAACTCCGCCAGCAGGACCTCCGTTATCTCCTGGACATCACCGGTTGCGTCAATCGCGAAGACAAGACCTTTCGCGTGATAATAGTCACGCAGCGGATTCAGCGTCTCCGTCGTAACCTCCAACCTCCGCCGAATCGATTCCGGAGAATCATCCTTTCTCGCCACCAACCTTCCGGAACAAACGTCGCAAAGCCCGGCGTTCCGGGGAGGACGGAAGACGATGTTGTAATCCCGCCCGCATTTTTCACAATGACGCCGCCCCGAAAGGCGCCGGATCAATTCTTCGTCCCCAATCTCAAAATCCACGACGCGGTCAATCCCATCCCCCCGATCAGCCAACCATCCGTCCAACGCACGCGCTTGCGCGACCGTCCGCGGAAATCCGTCCAGAAGAAATCCCTTCTCCTGACAATCCCGCCGTGCCAGCCGATCGAAGACGATTTCATTCACAATCTCGTCCGGCACCAATTCCCCCGTCTCCGTGTAGCGACGCACCTTGCTCCCCAGTTCGGAATCCGAACGGATCGCCTCACGAAAAATCTCGCCGGTCGAAACATGCGGCGCCCCCCAACGCCGGCTTAAAACCGCCGCTTGGGTGCCTTTTCCCGAGCCGGGGGGGCCCAGAAGAATAAGACGCATTCTTTCCCTCCCCCGACCCTATCGCCGACTCTTCACGAAACCGTCGTAGTGGCGCTGCAACAACTGCGCCTCCAACTGTTTGATCGTATCCAACTGGACGCCCACGACGATCAACAGCGCCGTCCCCCCGAAATAAAAGGGAACGCCGAACTGCCGAATCAGAATCTGCGGAAGAAGACAAATGAGACAGAGGAAGATCGCCCCCGCCATCGTGATCCGCATAATGATCCATTCGAGATGCGCCGCGGTCGGACGGCCGGGGCGCACCCCGGGAATGCTTCCGCCATGCTTTCGGAGATTGTCCGCCAATTCCTCCGGATTAATAATGATCGCTGTGTAGAAGAAGGTGAAAAAGATCAGCCCGACGACGTAAAGAGAATTGTAGAACCATGTTCCCGGCATCAATATCGCGAAAATCTTTCCCACGATCGATTCCGGATCGTTCGCCGCTCCAATCACCCCTCCGGCCATCTGCGGAAGTTGGAGAAGGGCTTGAGCGAAGATGACGGGAATCACGCCCGCCGCGTTGACCCGCAATGGAAGAAACTGACTCATTCCCCCGTAAACCTTTCGACCGCGAATCTGACGAGCATATTGAATCGGAACCTTTCGCACGCCCAACGTCATTACGACCGTCGCAGCCGTCGCCGCCAGCATGACGACGCCGAGAAATACCATCCCCGGAACGCTCAACTCCCCTTCCCTCAAAAGCCGCACCGTGTGCTGAACAGCCGCCGGGGCGCGCGCGATGATGCCGCACGAGATCAAGATCGAGATGCCGTTTCCCAGTCCGTTCTCCGTGATCTGCTCCCCCACCCACATCAGAAAGGCCGTCCCCGTGGTCAGGGTCAGTACGGTGATGAAATAGAAGGTCGCGTTTGGATTCGGAACGACCCCGTATTCCGCCCCCGCCGTCGCCATGTAATACGTCAGGCCCGCCCCCTGAATGAAAGCCAGCACCACCGTGCCGTACCGCGTGTATTGAGTGATCTTCTGCCGCCCGGCTTCCCCTTCCTTCGCCAGTTTCCCCAACGAATCCGGAAAGACGACCGTCAAGAGCTGAAGGATGATCGAAGCATTGATGTAGGGCATAATGCCCAGGGCGAAGAGGGAGAATTTCTGGAAGGCGCCGCCGGAAAACATATCGATCATTCCAAAGATTCCCCCGCCGCCTTGACCTCCCCAAAAACGCGCCAGACCCTCAGGGGAAACGCCTGGCACGGGAAGATGAGATCCGAGCCGGAAGACGGCCAGCATCACGGCCGTGAAGATCAACCGGCGACGAATATCGCCGATCTTCCAGATGTTTCCTAGCGCGTCCTGGAGCACCGCATTTCCCTCTCATAACCGGAAAGAGACCACTCGCCCTTCAGAAACCGCGGAGATACGGAAAAGAGACGGGAAGGCAAGATGCAAAAGGCAAAAGGCAGCGGGAACGCCAAACCCTTCCCCCATGCATTCTTCCCCGCTTCGGGCGCCTTCCGTCGTTCAGTCCTTTCCTGCGGCCCGCGGTTTCCTTTTTTCTCATGTCTCGATGGCAAATCGCTTCTTGACCCACCTGCTCGTTCCCCGTCAGAAAAGGAAAAATTCATCACATCCACGAAAAAAGTCATCGAATTCAGGGAAGGATTTCCGCCGTGCCGCCGGCCGCCTCGATCGCCTTTCGCGCCGCTTCGGAAAACGCATGGGCTTTCACCGTCAACTTCTTCTCCAGTTTTCCTCCCCCCAGAATCTTGACGGGTTTTCTTCCGTCAATGAGTCCCTTCTCCAACAAGGCCTTCGGTTCCACGACTTCCCCCGCGTCAAATCGCTTCTCCAACAACCCGATGTTGACTCCCTTGTAAGAGACACGAAAGAGCGACCGGAAGCCTCGCTTCGGAATTCTCCGAACCATCGGCATACGCCCGCCCTCGAAAAGCGGCGATCGAGAGTACCCCGCGCGGGATTTTTGACCCTTTTCGCCCCTGCCGGAGGTCTTGCCCGTGCCGGAACCAGGCCCCCGACCAACACGCTTCGCCGGCCGGCGGGAACCGGGAGCGGGGGCGAGATCGCCGATCGTCAAACGTTTCTTCATCGTTCCCGAAACTCCGTGATCGCCTTTCCGCGCCGCGCCGCCACTTCCTCCACCGTCTTCATCCTCTGCAACCCCGAAATCGTCGCTTTCGCGATATTGATTTTGGCATCGGACCCGAGGGACTTCGAGAGAAGATTCGAGATCCCGGCGCATTCGGCGATTGCACGAACCGTCCCGCCGGCAATCACTCCCGTTCCCTCGGCGGCGGGTTTGAGCAGAACACGCGCGGCCTTGAAACGCCCCATTATCTCATGGGGAATCGTGTTGCGGTGCTTCTTCACCTCGAAGAGATTCCTCTTCGCATCGATGATTCCTTTCTGAATCGCCCCCATCACATCCGAAGCCTTGCCGCAACCGAGCCCGATCCGGCTTTTACCGTCACCGATTACAACAAGGGCGCGGAACGAAAAACGGCGCCCCCCCTTGACTACCTTCGCCACGCGCGCGATGTCGATAACGTTCTCGATAAACTCTGAATCTTCTTTTCGTCTCCTCTGTACAGTTGCCATTCCTCGACTCCTCTACCCTCGACTTAAAAATCCAACCCGGCTTCCCGCGCTCCGTCGGCCACAGCCTTGATCCGCCCGTGGTAGCGACGGCCGCCGCGGTCGAAGACGACCTTCTTGATTCCACGCTCCAAAGCCAGTTCCGCAACACGCGCTCCCGCCCACCGGGCCCGCTCCGTCTTCGTCTTCCCGACAGCGCTCTTCGAAGTCGTTGCGGCGAACGCCAACGTCTTGGCCGCTTCGTCGTCGATCACCTGTGCGTAGATGTGCTTGCAGGTCCGAGCCACCGACAGCCGGGGGCGCTCGGCCGTCCCCCGGACCCGTTTCCGTATCCGCCGCCGCCGCCGCGCCAACCGGTTTACCTTTCCGCGCCTTTCCTTCCGTATCACTTGCCCGCCGCCTTCCCGGCCTTCCGCCGAATGACTTCCTTCTCGTATCGGATTCCTTTCCCTTTGTAGGGTTCTGGCGGCTTCAGACGCCGCAACTCCGCTGCTACCTGCCCGACGGCCTCCTTGTCGATCCCCTCGACAACAATCCTCGTCGGCTCCGGCGTCTGAACCGTGACCCCCTCCCGGACTTTGTATTTCACCGGGTGCGAAAATCCTAACGACAACTGGACCTCCCTCCCCTTCGCCTGAGCCCGATAGCCGACGCCGGTGATCAACAGAACCTTCTGAAACCCGTTCGTGACCCCCGCTACCATATTCGCCAAGTGGGAACGCACGGTTCCCATATGCATCGAGAGTCGTTTCGCGCCGACCCCTGCGACGGGACGCACCCGAGCAGCACCATCATTGATCTCTATCGTAAGAAAAGACGGAATCGGCCGTTCGAGAACTCCTTTCGGACCCTTCACCTTCAATCGAGAATCCTTCACCGCGATCTCGACACCGGAAGGACAGGGAACAGGCCTTTTGGCGATCTTCGACACTTCTACCACACCTCGCAAAGAATCTCTCCGCCGCGCCGTGCACGACGGGCCTGTCGATCGGTCATAAGACCTTGCGACGTCGAAATGATCGAAATTCCGAGCCCCCCCAGAACTTTTCTGATCCGGTCCGCGTCAATATATACCCTCCGCGAAGGACGTGAGACCCGGCGCAAGGTCGAAAAGACCGGCTCTCCGGCTTCGTCATACTTCAGACTGATTCGGAGAACGATCTGGGGTCTTCGAGCGACGACCTTGACATCGGCGATATAGCCTTCGTCCCGCAACAATTCCGCCATCCGGAGGATAAGGTTGGAACCCTTGAATTCCACAAAATCCTTCCGCGCGCGGGAGGCATTCCTCAAAACCGTCAGAAAATCGCCGATGATGTCATGACGCGACATATTTCCGCACCTCCACCTCTACCACGAAGCCTTCGTTACACCCGGGATTTCTCCCCGGTGCGCACGCTCCCGAAAACAAATTCGGCACATATTGAAGCGGCGGAGAAACGCCCGCGGGCGACCGCACAGCGGACATCGATTGTAGGCTCGCACTCGGAACTTCGGACGCTTCCGCGCCTTCACCTTCAAACACAGTTTCGCCATCGTTCTTCTCAGCGCTCCTCTCTCTCTTCTCCTCGAATCAACGCTTTCGGAACGGCAATCCCAAATGGGAAAGCAGTTCCCGCGCTTCATCATCCGTCTCCGCCGTCGTCACGAAGGAAATATCCATCCCGCGAACCTTGTCGATCTTGTCGAAATCGATCTCCGGAAAGATGATCTGTTCCTGGATGCCCAGCGTGTAGTTTCCCCTCCCGTCAAAACCTTTCTTTCGAGGTATCCCACGAAAATCGCGCACGCGCGGCAAGGCACAACTAATAAGACGATCCAGGAACTCGTACATCCGCCTCCCCCGTAAGGTCACCTTCGCGCCGATCGGCATCCCTTTCCGCAATTTGAAATTTGCTTCACTGCGCGTGGCGCGCGTAATCTTCGGTTGCTGACCGGTGATCGCCCGCAAATCCTCGACGGCATGGTCGAGGTTTTTGATATCGGAAACCGCCTCGCCGATTCCCATGTTTACGACAATTTTCACCAGCCGCGGAACCTCCATGATCGACTTTCGACCGAGTTTTTCCTTGAGCGCCGGCCGGACCTCGGTGAGATACTTCTCCTCCATCCGGCTCCGCTCCACCGTCGCCTCAACCATGACTCCCCTCTCCCGTTACCTCGATGATCTCGCCACTGGCTCTGGCAAAACGAACCTTCTCTCCCCCCCGCATGCGAAACCCGATCTTGGTTGGACGAGGTTGGCTGCCGCTTTTCCCGGCCGGATCAACCGCCGCCACATTCGAAATCGATAACGATCCCTCTCGCTCCACAAACCCGCCGGTCGGATTCGCCTGCGACGGGCGCGCGGCCCGCTGAATCATCTTGACACCCTCCACGATCACACGTCCCTTCTCGTGATCGATATGGAGAATCTTGCCGGTCTTGCCCTTCTCCGCCCCCGAGATGACCACGACCTCCATCCCTCTCTTCAAGCGCGTCGCCATCGCTACAGCACCTCCGGCGCCAAGGATATGATCTTCATAAAGTTCTTCTCGCGTAACTCCCGCGCAACCGGGCCGAAGATCCGCGTTCCACGCGGTTCGTTGTCCTTCGTGATGATCACGCCGGCGTTGTCGTCAAAACGGATGTACGAGCCGTCCGGGCGCCGGGTCGGCCGGACCGTCCTGACCACCACGGCCTTCACGACATCCCCCTTCTTGACCACTCCCTCTGGAATCGCCTTCTTTACGCTCGCAACAACAATATCCCCGACTCCACTGTACCGTCGCGTGGAACCCCCGAGCGTCCGAATCACAAGGAGCTCCTTCGCTCCGGAATTGTCCGCGACACGCAGGCGCGTCTCGTTCTGAATCATGGCGTCTCCTCCCTTCCGATCGCCTTCGCCCGCTCGATAACCTGAACCAAACGCCATCGTTTCCGCTTCGAAAGCGGCCGGCATTCGACCACACGAACCGTGTCCCCCGGCTTCGCCTCCGAACGCTCGTCGTGAGCCATAATCCGCTTCGTCTTCTTCACGTACTTCCGATAGAGAGGATCCGGACGCGGAGTGACAATGTCCACCACGATGCTTTTCTCCATAGCGGCACTCTTCACAACCCCGACAAACTCCTTCCGGCGTCCCGCCGACCTCTTTTCGCCGCGCTCGGAAATCGTCACAGTCTCACTCATTTCGCATTCCTTTCCTCACGCAATCCCCGCCGCCTCTGCGCCAGGACGGTCAGAATCCGTGCCCTCTCCCGTTTCAACTGCCGGAATCTCGCCGGCTTCTCGAGCCGTGCGGAGGCCCTTTGGAAACGCAGGTTCATCAACTCCTGAGCCCGCTCCTCCAAAAGGATCCGCAACTCGGCATCCGTCTTCGCCCGCAAATCCGAGGCTCGTAATCCCTTCTCAGCCATGTCTCATACCTCCCGAGCCAGGATCCGTGTCTTCAACGGCAACTTGTCCCTCGCCAGTTCCAACGCCGCAATCGCCAGTTCCTCCGAAACCCCTCCCAGTTCGAACATCACACGCCCCGGCTTCACGACCGCAACCCACCCCTCCGGATTCCCCTTTCCTTTTCCCATCCGTGTCTCCGCCGGCTTCCGCGTGAACGGTTTGTCAGGAAAAATCCGTATCCAAACCTTCCCGCCCCGTTTCACCTTCCTCGTCATCGCAACCCGCGCCGCTTCGATCTGCCGGCTCGTGATCCAGGCCGGTTCGAGCGCTTGGATTCCGAAATCTCCGAAATTGACATTGCACCCGCGCGTGGCCAATCCCCGGCGCCGACCACGCTGCCGCTTCCGAAATTTGATCCGCTTCGGCATCAACATCGCCTGCGCCTCCCCACTAATTCTCGTGCAAACGGACGACTTCCGTCCGTTTCCGCGCTTCCTTCACGGCTCCCCCCACCAGCGACTTCCCCTTGGGAAGCTTCTCCTCCGTGAAGATCCATACCTTTACTCCGATCACACCGTAGGTCGTCTTTACATGGGCCAATCCATAATCGATGTCCGCCCGAAGGGTATGTAAGGGAACCCTCCCCTCTCGAAACCACTCGCTCCGCGCGATCTCGGCCCCCCCCAACCGCCCGGAAACCTGAATCTTGATTCCCTGAACCCCGCCCCGCAAGGCGTCATGAATCGCCTTCCTCACCGCGCGCCGGAACGAAACCCTCTTCTGTAACTGCGCCCCCACCGTTTCGGCCACCAGCTGGGCGTCCACCGCGGGATTGCGCACCTCTGTAATGCTGATATCCACGGGTTGCTTGGCCAAATTTTGAACCTTCCGCCTCAAATCCATGACCTCAGCCCCCTTCCGACCGATGACGATTCCAGGCCGGGCGCTATGAATGAAGACCCTGACTTTCTGCGGATGCCGCTCGATCTCCACCTTGGACACCATCGCGTGGGAAAGATAGTCCTTGATGAATTCACGCAACCTGATGTCTTCGTGAAGGAAGTCCGCGTATTTTCCTCGGGGAGCAAACCATCGTGCCTGCCACCCGCGAATGACGCCGACACGAAACCCGTTCGGATGTACCTTCTGTCCCACTTATTCTCTCCCTTCGTCCTCGATTCTCAACGCCGCCGGCTCCTCCAACGTCACGGAGATGTGGCTTGTCCGCTTCCGAATTCGGCCCGCTCTCCCCATCGACATCGGCCGGTAGCGCCGCAACGTTGGACCGCCGTCAACCACGAGACGCGAAATAAAAAGCCGGTCCGCGTTGATCCCCAGGTCCTTCTTCGAGTCCAGGTCCACGGCGTTGGCCCGCGCACTCTTGATTACCTCCTTCAAAATCCTCGCGCCTCGGTTCGGAATCGTATCGAGCAGGAGTAACGCTTTCATAACGTTCAACCCGCGGATTCTCTTGGCGACAAAACGCAGTTTCCGAGGCGAGATCCGCCTGTATTTCGCTACGGCCCGAAACTCCATCTTACTTTCGTACCCCCGTCTTCTTGTCCGTCTTCCCCGAATGCCCTTTGAAGGTCCTTGTCGGCGCGAATTCCCCCAGTTTGTGATCCACCATATTCTCCGTCACGAAGACGGTCTGGAATTTCCTCCCGTTGTGCACCGCGAAGGTGTGCCCAACGAACTCCGGAAGAATCGTGGCCCGGCGGGACCAGGTTCTGATGATCGTCTTTCGATCCGAAGGCATCGCCTGAACCTTCTTCAGAAGATTCTTGTCGATGTAGGGTCCCTTTTTGAGCGAACGCCCCATGCGTTATTTCCTCCTCTTCACGATGTACTTGTTGCTGGGTTTTCGTCGTCGGCGCGTTTTGGCCCCCTTCGTCGGCTTGCCCCAAGGCGTCACCGGATGGGGATTCCCCTGCGGGGCCTTCCCTTCCCCCCCGCCATGCGGATGGTCGACGGGGTTCATCACGACACCGCGGACATGGGGACGGCGCCCGCGCCACCGAGAACGCCCCGCTTTGCCGATCGTGACGTTTTCGTGTTCTTCGTTCCCCACCACTCCAATCGTCGCTCGACACCCTTCATGCACCTTGCGCATCTCGCCGGAAGGCAACCGCAGCGTTGCATACCCTCCCTCACGCGCAACAACCTGGGCGGAGGTGCCGGCCGACCGCGCCATCGCCGCCCCGCGCCCCAGAGCCAACTCCACGGCATGCACCACGGTGCCAACGGGGATCGCCGAAAGAGGAAGCGCGTTCCCCGGCTGGATCGGAGCCGACGGCCCCGAAAGAATCTCCTGGCCGATCTTCACCCCGCGAGGCGAAAGAATGTATCGCTTGTCTCCATCCCGATAAACGAGAAGCGCAATCCGCGCCGAACGATTTGGATCGTACTCGATCGCCGCCACACGAGCCGGAATTCCGTCCTTGTTCCTCCGAAAGTCGATTACGCGATACTTTCGCTTCGCCCCGCCGCCGCGATGCCGCGCCGTTACCCTCCCGCGACTGTTTCGCCCCCCCGTCCGCGCGCGGCCCCTCGTCAAACGCTTCTCCGGCTTCTTCTTTGTCAGCAAGGAGAAGTCCTCGATCGTCATCGTCCGACGGGCGGGACTCGTCGGATGAAACTTCTTCATCGCCATCGATCCGTCTCCTCCAAACTGTCCCGTCTCATCGCACGCTCCTCCCTAAATTCCGTCAAAGAAGGCGATCTTTTCGCCCGGAGCCAAAGTTACAATCGCTCGTTTCCGTGTCGCCGTATACCCCCCCCGGTTCCCTCCGCGAAAACCGAGGCGACGACGAAATTTCCCCTTCCGGACCATTGTTCGAACCTGCTTGACCCTCACTCCAAAGGCCCTTTCGATCGCGGATTTGATCGCCGATTTGTTCGCGCGCGGGTCCACCTCGAAGGTGTAGAGGCGCCCCGGGGACTCCTGTGTCCATCCGCGCCGTGCCTTTTCCGTCGTCACGGGATACCGGATGACATCGAAGGCAGATTTCATTCCTCGCCCTCCTCGCCGGATGCTGTTTTCGAGTACCGCGCGGCGAATTGCTTCAGCGCTTCCTCAGAGAAAAGAACGAAATCCGAGACCATGACTCCCCGCACACTTACACTCTCCCACCTCGCCGTCCGTGCACCGGAGATGTTCCGAAACGATTTCACAAGGACATCGTCTCCGTCGGAATGAACGAGCATCGGTTTTCGCACCGGCTCCGGAAGCGAATCGAGGAATCGAGCGACGGCGGAGGTCTTAGGAGCCTCGAGCCCCTCCGCCCGCAACCCCACCAGCCTCTCCTCGCTCAACCGCGCACTCAATGCGCCCGCCAAGGCGGCCCGGCGCTCCTTCCGATTTCGCTTCTGTCGGTAGGAACGCGGCCGGGGGCCGAAAACCGTTCCCCCGCCGACCCAGAGCGGAGAGCGGATCGAGCCCTGGCGCGCCCGGCCCGTTCCCTTTTGCCGATGCGGCTTCGCGCCGCCGCCGCGAACCTCTCCGCGCGTCTTGACTTTGGCGTTTCCTTGCCGGCGCGCGGCCTCCTCCGCACGCAAAACGTCGTGGATGATATGCCGCGCCACCCGGGCCGCAAACATCCCGTCCGGTACCGCAATCTCACTGGCCCGCACTCCCTCCAACGTCATTACGGGAACCACCGCCATCACTGCACCCTCTTCCGAACGGTCACGTAACTTCCGCGCGCACCCGGCACCGCGCCGCGCACGAGCAGCAGGTTCCTCTCAACATCGACACGCTCGACATTGAGGTTCCGAATCGTTACCTTCCGGCCGCCCATTCGCCCCGGCATCGGAGTCCCCTTGAAGACCTTCGAGGGGTCCGCCGAGGCTCCGATCGAACCGGCCCGGCGGTGGAAGTTGGAACCGTGCGTTTCGCGCCCTCCGTGGAAGCCGTGCCGCTTGACCACTCCCTGGAATCCCTTGCCCTTCGAGACGCCGGTCACATCGACCGCATCCCCGGGCGAAAAGATCGTCGCGCGAATCTCGTCTCCCACATTGTACTCCTCGATGTCGTCCGTCTTAACCTCTCGTATCATTCGTACGGGCGCTACGCCTTCGGGAAACTGACCGCGGACGGGCTTTGTAATGTGTTTCTCCTTCGCGGCTTCGTACCCGATCCGCAAAGCATTGTAACCATCTCGAGCCACGGAACGCTTACTGACCACAATGCACGGCCCCGCCTCGATCACGGTCACCGGAACCACTTCCCCCGCTTCGTTATAAACCTGCGTCATTCCGATTTTTCGACCGATTATCTCGTTGATCACCGTTTCGCCTCTCAAAGTTTCATCGCCACGTCAACGCCGCCCGGCAACTCCATCTTCATCAAAGCATTGATCGTCTCCGGAGTCGGGTTGATCACATCCAAAAGCCGTTTGTGCGTTCTGATCTCGAACTGCTCCCGGGATTTCTTGTCGACGTGAGGAGAACGATTCACCGTAAAACGCTCGATACGCGTCGGCAGCGGCACGGGCCCGACGACCTTTGCACCGGTCCGGCGCGCCGCCTGCGCAATATTCGCGGATGACTCGTCCAGGAGCTTGACGTCGTAAGCCCGGAGACGGATCCGAATCTTGTTACTCGCAACCATCGCCGTTCCTCCCGAGCCGCTCCAACGCCTCTCTCCTTCTCTCTCTCACGTCTTCCTCCATCCTCTCCTATTCGTGGATTTTCGTGACCAGTCCTTGACCGACCGTGCGTCCCCCTTCTCGGATGGCGAACCGCAACTGCTCCTCCATCGCGATCGGCGTGATCAATTCAATCGTCATATTCACGTTGTCGCCCGGCATAACCATCTCCACACCCTCGGGCAACTTCACCGTCCCGGTCACGTCCGTCGTCCGGAAATAGAACTGCGGACGGTAGTTGTTCATAAATGGCGTGTGCCGGCCGCCTTCATCCTTCGTCAGAACGTAAACCTCGGCATCGAACTTCGTATGGGGCGTGACCGTTCCCGGTTTCGCCAATACCTGCCCGCGCTCCACCTCGTCTTTGTCGATTCCGCGAAGCAGACAGCCGATGTTGTCACCTGCGCGTCCCTCATCCAACAACTTCCGGAACATCTCAATTCCCGTCACCGTCGTCTTCCGGGTCTCACCAAAACCGATGATCTCAACCTCCTCACCGACCTTCAACAACCCTCGCTCGACACGACCCGTCACCACCGTCCCGCGTCCCGTGATCGAAAAGACATCCTCGATCGGCATCAGGAACGGCTTCTCGATATCCCGTTTCGGCTCGGGAATGTACTCGTCGAGCGTTTCGACGAGTTTCACGATCGATTGCGTTCCCAATTCGCTGTCTTCCCCCTCCAACGCCTTCAACGCGGACCCGCGGATGATCGGCGTGTCGTCCCCCGGATAATCGTATTTCGAAAGCAACTCCCGGACCTCGAGTTCCACCAGCCCCAGCAGTTCCTCGTCGTCCATCATATCGCACTTGTTGAGATAAACCACGATGTACGGAACACCGACCTGACGCGCCAGGAGAATGTGCTCCCGCGTCTGCGGCATCGGACCGTCCGCCGCGGACACGACCAGAATCGCTCCGTCCATCTGCGCGGCTCCCGTGATCATATTCTTCACGTAGTCTGCATGCCCCGGGCAATCGACGTGGGCGTAGTGCCGCTTGTCCGTCTGGTACTCGACGTGGGCCGTCGCGATCGTGATGCCGCGCTCCTTTTCCTCGGGCGCCTTGTCGATCTCGTCGAAAGGCGTGTACCCCGCCAACCCCTTCTCGGACAAGACCTTTGTGATCGCCGCCGTCAGGGTCGTCTTCCCGTGATCGACGTGCCCGATCGTGCCGACATTGATGTGCGGCTTGCTCCTGTCAAACTTCTCCTTCGCCATGACTTACCTACCTCCCATAGCCGGTATCCCGCGGGATACCCAGTTTTCCTTCCTCCGCATCCGTCCATCAGGACCGATGCCCCCGTACCAGCCGGTCACCATCCTTCCCATCCCCCTTCTCCTAGCCCCGCACCTTCGCCATGATCTCTTGCGCGATCTGCGTCGGCACCGGTTCGTAATGACTGAATTCCATCGAGTACGTGGCGCGGCCCTGGGAATTCGAACGAAGATCCGTCGCGTAACCGAACATCGTCGCTAAAGGAACCATCGCGCGGATCACACGCGCCCCCTTCCGCTCGTCCATCGCCTCGATCCGTCCTCGACGAGAATTCAAATCTCCTATGATCTCCCCCATGTACTCCTCCGGAACCACCACCTCAACCTTCATCATCGGCTCCAATAACTGCGCCCCGGCATTTCGGCACGCTTCTTTGAAGGCCATCGACCCCGCGATCTTGAAGGCAATCTCCGAAGAATCGACCTCGTGGAAGGAACCGTCGAAAAGCGTTACCGCGACGTCCACAACCGGGTAGCCCGCCAAAACCCCCGCTTCCAAGGCCTCCCGAATCCCCTTTTCAACCGCCGGAATGAACTCCTTCGGAATAACTCCTCCCACGATCTTGTTCGTGAATTCGAAGCCCGAACCGCGCTCCTTCGGTTCGATCTTGATCACAACATGACCGTATTGACCGCGCCCGCCCGTCTGTCGGATGTATTTCCCCTCCGCCTCCGCCGGCTTCGTGATCGTCTCGCGATAGGCCACCTGAGGTTTGCCCACGTTCGCCTCGACCTTGAATTCGCGCATCAGTCGGTCCACGATGATCTCCAGATGCAACTCACCCATCCCCGAAATGATGCACTCCCCCGTCTCTTCGTCCGATTTCATGCGGAACGTCGGGTCCTCGTCACCCAACTTCTGCAACCCCGTCACCATCTTCTCTTGGTCCGCATTCGTCTTCGGCTCGATCGCCACCGAGATCACCGGTTCCGGAAACTTGATTGACTCCAATATCACCGGGTCGGACTCATCACAGAGCGTGTCTCCCGTCTTCGTAAACTTCAACCCGACAACCGCCGCGATATCACCCGCTGCTACCTTCTTGATCTCCTCCCGTTTGTTTGCGTGCATCCTCAATAGCCGTCCTACACGCTCCTTCTTGTCCTTCGTGGAATTGTAAACATAAGAGCCGCTCTCGACAGCACCCGAATAGACGCGGAAGAACGTCAAGGTTCCCACGAAGGGATCCGTTGCAATCTTGAAGGCCAGCGCGGAGAAGGGGCCCGAGGGATCGGTCTTCCGAATGACTTCCTCCTCGCTCCCCGGCTTCTTCCCAATCACGTCCGGAATGTCGAGCGGAGAGGGGAGGAACTTGACGACGGCGTCGAGCAAGGGCTGGACACCTTTGTTCTTGAAGGCGGACCCGCAATAAACCGGAGTAATCTCGCCGGCCAGCGTTCCCTTCCGGACGGCCCTGTCCAGCGCTTCGCTCGAGATTTCTCCGTCCTCGAGATACGCTTCCATAATCTCATCGTCGAAATCCGCGGCCACCTCGACCAAGGCCTTCCGAGCCTCCGCCGCCTTCTCCGCCAAATCCTCCGGAATCTCCTGAACCTCGTATTTCGCCCCCAACTCCTCTCCCGTCCAGATGATCGCTTTCTCCGCCACCAGGTCCACGACTCCCGCGAAGGAATCCTCCACCCCGATCGGTAAGGTCATCACGGCCGGTCTCCCGTTAAGCCGTTCCACGATCATTTCGACACATCGATCAAAATCCGCGCCCACACGATCCATCTTGTTGACGAAACAGATTCGCGGAACATTGTAACGGTCCGCTTGCCTCCAGACCGTCTCGGACTGCGGTTCAACCCCCGCTACGGCGTCGAAGACCGCAATCGCTCCGTCCAGAACCCGCAGCGAACGCTCCACCTCCACCGTAAAATCCACATGCCCCGGTGTGTCGATGATGTTGATGCGATGCAGGTCCTTGTTCGACGGATCCCCGTTGTGCGCGCTGACCGACCAGAAACAGGTGGTCGCGGCGGCCGTGATCGTGATCCCCCGCTCGCGCTCCTGCTCCATCCAATCCATCTCGGCGTTCCCGTCATGAACCTCGCCGATCTTGTGCGTCCGTCCCGTGTAATAGAGAATCCGCTCCGTCGTCGTCGTCTTCCCGGCATCGATGTGCGCCGCGATCCCGATATTACGGACGCGGGACAGCGGAACGGTAATCTCAGCAGCCATAAGTCACCTCTACCACCGATAATGGGCGAACGCCTTGTTCGCCTCGGCCATCCGGTGAGTCTCTTCCTTCTTCTTGATCGTTCCGCATTGCGGGTTGTTGTTGGCCGCATCGAGAATCTCGTCCGCCAGGCGCAAATAGAACGCTTTGCCCTTCCGCGCGCGCGCGAAATTGATCAGCCATCGCGTCGCCAGAGCCGACCTCCGCTCCGGCCGCACCTCCACCGGAACCTGATAATTCGCCCCGCCGACACGCCGCGACTTCGTCTCAACCAGCGGCTTGGCGTTCTCAACCGCCTGCCGGAAAACCGCCATCGGCGACTGCGGAACCTTCTTGGCTATCTCTTCCATCGCCTTGTAGAACTGCTTCGCCGCCGTCGATTTTTTCCCGTCCCACGTCATACAATTAATGAACTTCGCCACCAAACGCGATTGATAGACCGCGTCCGGTTGAATCTCCCTCTTCTTTGCTACACGACGCCGCGGCATCCCCGCTCACCCCTTCTTCGGCCGCTTCGCCCCGTACTTCGAACGGGACCGGCCGCGCTTTTCGACGCCCATCGTGTCCAGGCTTCCGCGAACGATGTGATACTTCACTCCCGGAAGGTCCTTGACACGACCGCCACGAACGAGAACCACCGAGTGCTCCTGAAGATTGTGCCCCGCTCCGGGGATGTACGCCGTAACCTCGATCCCCGAAGTCAAACGCACACGTGCAACCTTCCTCAACGCGGAATTCGGCTTCTTCGGGGTCACCGTGTATACCCGAGTGCAAACTCCCCGCCGCTGGGGACACCCCTTTAACGCCGGAGCCGAAGACTTCGCCTTGATCTTCTTCCGCCGTTGCTTCACCAACTGGTTTACCGTCGGCAATTCTCTTCCTCCTTCTTCCTCTGACTTCCTTCCTTACCGTCTCTTGACACTTCCCATCGCCTCTTCCGTTTTCATTTTTCCCCCGCCAACAAGCTCTGCCGGCCGGGCCGCGGTCAATAAAAAAGGGCTTCCGCGCGACTTCCCGATTCCCCGCTCGGAACCGGCACCACGCACGGGTAGCCCGTCTCCTTCACACTCGCGAGGAAGACGAGCCTCCCGATCGGGACACCCTTCTGTCGCTTCTCCATTTCGTCTCCTCCGCCCCTTTCCGGAGCGGACGGAAGACTCCGTTCGCCAACAAGAGCGCGGAGTTTTACACGTGGTTTCGAAACGGTCAAGAAATTTTTGCCTTTTTTTTTCTCCCCTTTTTCTTCCTCTTGCCCTTTCCCATTTCCCTTTTTCGGGTACTACAGATGTTCCGTGGTTTCCTCCCTTCCGTGTGTTCGGTGGGTTTTTCGTTTACTGTTTTTCGTTCGCCATTCTTCGTTTTTCATTTTACGACCTTGAACGGGGCCTTTGAACCCGCAAACCATAAACGGTGAACGACGAACGAATACTACACCTTCCGCTCCCTTTTGCCTTTTGACCTTCGCCCTTTTTTCTTTTCCCTTCCGTGCCCTCCGTGTCTTCCGTGGTCTCTTTTCTAAAACTCCCTGACCGCCTCCACTACCCGCTCCCGCTCTTCATTCGTCAGTGACGTGAAGAACGGCAAACGCAAAAGGCGATCATAGACCTCTTCCGCCACGGGACACTGCCCCGGCTTTCCCCCCAGGGTTCGTCCCATCGGCGTTATCGGTAACGGCGGATAATGCGTTGCGGATTGGATGCCGCGCTCCTCGAGATGCTTCATCAAGCGATCCCGCGAGTCCTTGTCCGGCATCAAGAGGGAAAAAAGATGATAATTGATCCTACATTCGGGAAGAATGATCGGAAGTTGGACACCGTTGGCCCGCGCCCAATCACGCAGATTTCGCTGATAATATTCCCAGTGTTCCCGGCGTTTTTCGAGAATCTCCCGCCGCCGTTGAATCTGTGCCAAGAGAATCCTGGCCAAAGGTTCCGCCAACAGGAAACTCGATCCCATGCTCCGCCACGTGTAGCGATCCACCTCTCCCCGGAGAAATCGGCCCCGATCCGTCCCCTTCTCGCGAAGTATCTCCGCTTCTTCCTCGTAACACTTTTGATTAACGAACAAGGCCCCTCCCTCGCCGCACTGAAAGTTCTTCGTCGAATGAAAACTCTGCGCCGCCAAGGGCGCCAGCGAACCAAGGTACCGCCCCTTGTAGGATGCAAAAAGCCCGTGCGCGTTGTCTTCGATCACAACAAACCTTCGCTCTTCCGATAGCGAACAAATTTCATCCATTGCGCAAGCATGGCCTGCGTAATGCACGACCACGACCGCTTTCGTTCGGGAAGTCACTCGTTCCGGTAGAAGCCTCTCATCAATATTGAATGTGTCCCTCCGAATATCGGCAAAAACGATGCGCGCACCACGGAGCAAATAGGCATTGGCGGTCGAAACAAACGTGTACGCCGGAACAATGACCTCGTCCTCCGGTCCCAACCCCAACAGAAGCGCTGTCAATTCCAACGCCGCCGTTCCCGAGGGAGTCAAAAGCGACATTCCGACACCAAGAACCTCGCGAAAGATACGGTTGATCTCTTGCGCCGCGGTGCCGTCCGAGGAAAAGTCGGAGGCCTCCCAGCGCATCGAATCCAACTCCACCATCGTCGGCCGATTCAGGGGGATCATCTCTTCTCCCATCATAGAACTTCTCCGCGTGTCCCCTTCGTGAGCACCGTAATAAACTTCCGCTTGGAACCGTTCTGCACGAAGCCGGGCAGCGTTTCTTCAGAAGAAAAACGCCTTCCTTCGTAAACGCCTTTCCGGACCGTCTTCCTTTCTATTTTGATACTCCTTCCATCAATCGCGGCAAAAGCGACCACCCCTCCACAACTTCCCCGGATGCCGTACTTTCAGCGTACTTCTCCGGTCCCTGACAGGGCACGCGGGAGTCGTAAAAGAGAAACGGCACGGGTTCCGATCCGTGACACCGTGTCTCTAAATAGGTAGGATGGTCCGGCGCAATCAAGACTTTTATATCAGGAAACGCCTCCAGAATCGGCCCCAGGATGAACTCGTCGATCCTCTCCAAGGCCCGTACCTTTTCGTCCGCTTTTCCTTCATGCCCCGCCTCATCGGGAGGCTCCACGTGAACGACGCCCACCGTCACTCCCGACGCAAAAGCCTCGATCATCGCCTCACCTTTCCCCGCGTAGTTCGTGTTGTAATAGCCCGTTATTCCCTCCACGCGGAGGATCTCGTAGCCGGCTAAAACTCCAATCCCTCGAACGAGATCGACGGCTGACACGAGCGCGCCGCGAACTCCGTATTCTTCCCGAATCGAACGCAACCGAACGGCCTTTCCTTGCCCCCACGGCCAAAGTGCGTCCACCGTGTTTTTCCCCTCCGCCCTCCGCTTCTCGTTCACGGGATGCTCTCGCAAGAGATCCCGGCTTCGCTCGAAAATCTCCCGCAACGGTCCCGAAGGCGGCAGCATCTCCTCGACGGAGCGACCGATGTTGTCGTGAGGCGGAAAACTCCTCCATTCCGCGCCGTCCCTGCGCACCATAAGATGACGGTATTGAACTCCGGGATAAAGCGCACCGCCGAGTTCCTTCACAACAGGTTGAAGGTCCTCGATAATCCGCCGGGATTCTTCCGTGGTGATATGTCCCGCGGAATAATCCTTCAACTTCTCTTCGGCCAAGGTCACGGTATTGACCCGAAAGGCAATGTCGTCCGGTTCTAAGTCCACCCCCATCGCGGCGGCCTCGAGCGGCCCGCGACCGGTGTAAACGCCGATGGGATTATGACCGAGCAGGGAGAGATTGGCGACGTCACTGGCCGCGGTGAATTCCTCGGGAACCGTCCGCGCTCTCCCCACGACACCGTTTCGAGCCAAACGATCGGTATTGGGGGTCTGCGCCGCTTCGAGCGGCGTTCGATTTCCCAATTCCAAGCAGGGGCGGTCGGCGGCTCCGTCAAGAATCAGGAGCAACCGCTTTTGTTCCATTCCACCGTGGGCCATGTCACGTTACCATCGGAAAGACCACGGTGCGTCCCTTTATGACGTCGAGCCTATTGATCTCTTTGACGGCCTTTCGGAGCCGCTCGGCCGTCGTCTCGTGCGTCAAAAGAGCCACGGGAATCTTCCGGCCCGTTCTTCCGGCCTCCAGTTGCACCACGGAGGCGATGGAGATCTCGTGTCTCCCGAGAATTCCCGTTACCTTCGCCAGAACTCCCGGACGTTCCACGGCCGTTAATCGTAGATAGTAACGGGAACGGTAACGCGACGGCGGCAGCGGATCACAAGGGCGGGCGGCAAGCATACGCCGAACATAGCGCGGTTGCGGATCCTGCGCGAGGCGGATGAGATCCCCGACCACGGCCGAAGCCGTCGGATACCGTCCCGCGCCGCGCCCCACCAGAAGCAGTTCTCCGACACGATTTCCCGAGAGAAAAACGGCATTGATCTCCCGCGAAATACCGGCCACGGGATGTTCTCGCGTAATCAACGTTGGAGCGACGCTCATTTCCAAACCGCTTCCGACCATCCGCGCCACCGCGAGCAATTTGATTACGCAACCCAACTGTGCGGCGTATTCGATATCCAAGGGGGCCACCCGACGGATACCCTTCGTCGGAATTTTTTTCATAGCGACGCGGCGGCCGAAAGCCAACGCCGCAAGTAACTGAATCTTGTGGGCCGCGTCGACCCCCTCGACGTCCAATGTGGGATCGGCCTCGGCAAACCCCAACTGCTGCGCCTCACTCAACGCATCCTCGAAGGAGAGATTCTCTTCGGTCATCCGCGTGAGAATATAGTTCGTGGTGCCATTGAGGATTCCGTAAACCGTATCGAATCGGTTGGCCGCAACATCGGCAAGAAGATTCTGGAGCACCGGTATTCCGCCGCCTACGGCGGCTTCAAAAGCGATCTCCCGCCCCATGTCTCCCGCCAGCCGGAACAACGCTTCCCCTCGCTCGGCCAACAGAGCCTTGTTGGCCGTCACGACATCCTTCCCCGCACTCAGAGCCGATGTCGCAATCTCGTTTGCCACTCCGGTTCCTCCAACCAACTCGACGACGACATCGATCGATGGGTCTGCGATAATATCTTCGATTCTATGGGTCCGTATTTTCGCTGGTATCCTTGACCCGCGTGGAAACTTCAGATCCGCCACGCGCACGAGATGTAACCTCACCCCGTCCTTTTCCCATGGCCGATCCGAATCAAGAAGAAGTTCGGCCACGCCGCCGCCGACGACGCCGCACCCGATCAGACCGATTCGCAAATTCCGCCCCCGCCGTGGGCTTTCTCCTTTCCCTTCGCTCAAAATTCCGCCACCCTCCGAAGCTGCTCCAGTCGTTCCTCGACTTCCTCCTCCGTCAACGCCAATGTCCGCTCCATCGAAAAGGCCTCGCAGTTGAACGCGGCGATCACGGAACCATATCCGGCCGCCTCCCGCAAAATGCGGAAATCCCTCGCGTCCGCCCCGCGCCGCGCAATCGCGGCCATAAAGGCACCGCCGAAGGAGTCGCCCGCTCCCGTCGGATCGACGACCGTCTCCAGCGGCACGGCGGGAATCGCCGCGACCTCCGTTCCGGAAAAGAGCAGGCACCCGTGGGCTCCCTTCTTGATGACGACCGCCCGCGGCCCGCGCCGCAACAATTCTCTCGCCGCGCTCACCAGATTCCGTTCACCCGTGAATTGCACCGCCTCCGCATCGTTGATGAACATAACATCCACTGCTTCCACTACGGCTTCCACACGGTCCTTCTTTGACTCAATCCAAAAGTTCATCGTATCGGCCGCCACCACCCGTGGCCGCTCCACCTGCTGCAACACATCGAGCTGAAGGTCGGGATCAATGTTCGCCAAGAAAAGATAGCCCGGTTTCCGAAATGTCTCCGGCAGCTTAGGCCGGAATTCCGCAAAGACGTTCAGACACGTCTCCTCCGTTTGCGCGACATTCATATCCCCCTCATAGTACCCGCTCCACCGGAATGTCGCCCCCGCGGCTTGTTCGAGTCCCGAACAATCAACGCCGCGCTCCGTAAGTCGCTTGACCACGTCATCCGGAAAGTCCTCTCCCACCACCCCCACAAGATGAACGGGACGGTAACGAACCGTCGCGGCGACGGAAAAATAGGTGGCTGCGCCTCCTAATGCCTCCCGCGCTTCTCCGTATGGTGTTCGAACGTTGTCAAAGGCCACCGAGCCTACCACCAATATCGGATCGCCTGTCTTTCGATCTTCCTCGTCTCCCATTATTTACCTCCCAACATCAACGGCCATCCCGACGGAATGCGGCCGGCCTTCTTCATTCGTTCGATCTCCCTTCGCGCGGCCAATGCCGAGGGAAAACGCCGTTCCTCCGCTATCACACGGAGATAGGCCCCTTTCCCCCGAACACGCGCTTCTCGAAGATAGGCGTTCGGGAACCCCGACGAGCGTAGATCGTCCCGCAACGCCCGCGCCCGCCTCCATACAGCCTCCGTATCCTGAGTCAATTCCATCGACCGAACGACAATCGCAAAAAGCGTTCCCTTCCCAACCATTTTCTCCGCGGCCAAGGCTGATTCCTTCACCATTGGCTTCGCCGCTCGTTTTTCGTCCCCCTTCCGCGAAACGACTCTCTCCCTCGTATTCGAACCCGCGTTCTTCAACGCGCGATCCTTCTTCAGGGCCGCCGTTCCCTCCGCCGAACTTCTCCTTCTTCCCTCTCCGGACGGACTGATCTTGCTGATCCTTTTCTCCATCGCGCGAGAATTGTGGTGAGACGGTGATTTCTTCCCCCGCGATCGTTCCCCTCCTTTCTCCGCCCTCGTCCCAGTTTCGACCAGTAACGTCTCACCGACGGGGGAAAACGCGGCGGAATCCGAACGGTGTGTCACCGGTAGATCGGCGATAATGACCGGTTCCGGAGCCGAAAGCCGGCCTGCCAGGAATCCGACCACGAAGACAAAAATAATGACCGCCGCCGCGGTTGGTACAATGATCCGCAGCCGTTTTGGACTCACCCTTAAAATGATATCTCCCCGGCGCCGTCCGACGGGGGCCAGATACCACGGCCGTCTTCGTTGTTCTCCCGACTTCCTTCCCCGTTCCATCCGAAACTCTCGTATCTCCCTCAGCATCTTATTTCCCAGCGATTCACTCCCCATCAGCGACGCACTGAGTTCCCATCGGTCCCCCTTGAAAAAGGTGGTTCATCGTATCAAAGGCTTTGGATAAGGAACAAGTTTTTTCGCGACGGGAAGCTATGTCGTGAAATTGGTCCTTTGTACCAAAAGATCCCTCTACCACAAAATTTTCATCTCATTTCAAGCCATTTGTAGACTTTCCTCTCTGCATGAAGATTCAACAACTCCCCGATTGGTGCCGCGTGCCATTTTGATCCCCACGCCCGACAGTTATTTTCCAGAAAGCCCGCTGGAACAGGATACGACAAATTATCGGCGAAGATAAATTTCGGTCGACAAGCGTTTTTTGGAAACAAAACATGGTGCTCAAAAGAAGATAATACTGGCTTCCTTCCGTGACACCGATCCTTTAGAAACCGTATTCCACCTTTTTCGGCTCTCTACAATTTTGAAACACCTATTTCGTTTTTGCTTTCCACCCCCTCTCGAGCCCTCTTCATTTCATTAGAGTTACACAGGCACGATAAATGCTGTTTTATTTCCCAGTGTCGCGGATCGAACACCTCTTCGAACCACGAAAACGCGGCCTCTGGGAATAACAACGAACGAATGGGGTTTTGCGACAGGAAGTAACGTGGCGGAAGCCAACGACTTCTTCCACGAATTTCGATAAGGAAAGGAGGGAGAATTGAAGAATGTATCGGCTCGGCGATCGCGTCTTTCACGAGGAGTACGGCTGGGGATGTCTCAAGCGTGTCGAAAGCGACGAGAGCAATCGGTATCGAATGGCAAGAGTCGAATTCCCTCACCGTCTTACACGAATGATTCTGCTACCAACCCCTCGACTCAAGACGGCCCGGGAATTTATGAAATTGCCGCGCGAGGAACGGATCCGGCTGCTTCGCAATACTGT
>RFFU01000091.1 GCA_003697085.1 Candidatus Hydrogenedentota bacterium | reverse complement strand
TGTTCGGGCGGATGAATCCACGGATGAAGGTACGGCGACATCAGACGAGGGGTCGCGTTGGGACGAGGCGAGGCAAAAGGCGCAGGAGCGGCGCGAGGAGGCGAAGGAGAAGGCGCAAGAGCGGCGCGCGGAAGCGAAGGAGAAAGCGAAAGAGCACCGTGAGGAAGTGAAGGAAAAGGTTCAAGAGCACCGGGATGAGGTGAAGGAGAAGGTACAGGAACACCGGCAGGAGATGAAAGAGAAGGCGCAAGAGCGACGCAGCGAAGCGAAGGAGAAGGCGAAAGAGCGGCGCGCGGAGGCGAAGGAGAAGGCGCAAGAGCGGCGCGAGGAAGCGAAGGAGAATGCGCAAAAGCGGCGCGAGGAAGCGAAAGAGAAGGCGCAAGAGCGACGCGCGGAAGCGAAGGAGAAGGCGAAAGAGCGGCGCGGCGAAGCGAAAGAGAAAGCCAAGGAGCGGCGCGGCGAAGCGAAAGAAAGAGCGAAAGACCGGAGGAGTACAGCACGTTCGAAGGCTCAAGAGCGCCGGAGCACCGCTCGATCTAAGGCCCGGGATCGCCGGAGTGCGGCTCGGTCAAGGGCGCACGAACGTCGTAGTGCAGCCCGGTCGAGGGCGCACGAGCGGCGCAGCACGGCACGTTCGCACGCTCAATCTCGGCATTCGAGTCGCCGACGGCACTGAGTCGGGAGAAGGCTATCGAAAACGGAAAGACCGAAAGCGGGGTTCGGACGGTTCCGACCCCGCTTTCTTTTCTCATTCTTCCCCCCCCCTCCGCCTTTCCCTTCCCCTCCGTGGTGGCGCGCCGCGGCTTGTCTCTTTCCGTCTCGGATAATTTCGAAGCGGTTTTTTCTCTCCTCGAGATTGCAGAAATTTCGAGGCCGTAACGGTACTTATGAAACCGCTTCTAGAATCACCGTAAGGGAAACGGAAAATCTCCGACGAAAACCCGTGACTACAGTCTGATGGGAGGTGGAAGCGATGAAGGTTGCGGTAGTGTTGCTCGCGAGCGATGAGTCGAAAGAAGGGTGGGGCCGGATGGCGAATGCTCTTGAGACCGTAAAAGAGTTGAAGGAGGCCGGCGAAGAGGTTATTCTTATTTTCGACGGTGCCGCTACGTTGTGGCCGGGAGCGTTGGCCGAAGCCTCACACAAGTACCATCGCCTCTTCTCGGAGGTGAAGGAGTGCATCGGTGGAGCGTGTTCCTATTGCGCGAAGGCCTTCGGCGTGGCGGAGACAGTCGAGAAAATCGGGATATCCCTCCTCGATGAATTCGACGGCCACCCGAGTGTGAGAAGGTATCTCCGGGACGGCTATCATTTGCTGACGTTCTGACCCGGCGACGGGTAAGTATTGGGTAAGAAATGAAAAAAGTGTTGGAGGTGTTGGAATGAAAAGAAAAGGGTTTCGTTTCTCCGTGGTTATCGGGAGCGCGCTTCTTATGGCGGGCGCGGTCTTCTTTTTCGCCCGGCCGGGTGTCGAGGCAAAGGGACGTTCAGGGGGGCACGAAGGAGTCGTCCTTCGGGGAGAATTGATTGATCTCGGGTGTTACCTCGATCACGGTGCCCGCGGGAAGAAGCATCAAGCCTGCGCTGTAACCTGTGCGAAAGCCGGTGGGCCGTTGGGAGTGCTCAACGAGAGCGACGAGACGATCTATATCGTTACCGGCGATCACGGGAAATTGCTCGAGGGATTGGCGGACCTGGCGGGACAGGAAGTGGAGGTCAGGGGGAAGGTTATGGTTCGTCACGGGATCGCCGCCGTCTACCCCTTCGAGATTCACGCGAAGAAATCGGAAGGAGCGGCTTCGCAACCGTATTGAAAGATTCATTCGATGATTCCGAGGGCTTTCGTTCGACGAATTGTCACGGAAAGCCCTCGGCGCGAAACGAGAAAAACGAGGAAATCGCGGGGACGGTCCTGACGGCCGTCCCGCGTTGGGGGCAGGTTCCGTCCTAGGAAAATGGTCCATCGGTTCGCCCTCGGATGCGCGGCACCGCCGGGATTCAGTAGCGGGAAACCAACCGAGGCTCACCCTTTGCGGGCTGCGTGATTGTGAAGGCGCCGCTTTGACGCGTGAAGGTCTTCGTCGGAGTCTTGATCGTGAAGGAGCCTTCGATTCGCCGAAGAACGACATCGAGGGAACCTCGTTCGAGAAAGAGGGTCGTGTATTCCTCCAAGGGATGGTTACGGCGCGAATGAACCTCCGTCTGGAGAATCTCGAGCCGCGTAAACGGCTGAACCTCGATCACCGCTCCCCCGATGGCAAGCGTTGCGTTCGAAGCCCGTTCCGTCCGAATTTTGTCGCCGATTCCCAAGACACGACCGGGAATCGCTTCCTCCCCGTTTACGGTGACACGTCCGATAAGGCTCTGGAGTGTTCCGCCTCCCAGCGAGATTGTCACGGCATCCGGCGGTAGGTCCTCGTCCGTCTGAGGGCGTGGCAGGGGAATCCGCGGAGCCTTTTGGACCGGAATGATAACGGGAGCGTCGGAGGTTTCCGGCTCACCCCCGGTTTCCTCTTCCGGAGTCGCGGGAGTCGAATGAATTTTCGGGGAAGGTTCGCGAGGACCCGCGCCCATCGAAACGGCGTCGGCACCGGCTGGTGGCGTACTTTCCTCGTTTTTCTCCCCGGTGGAGGAAGGTGGGATTACCGGTTCCGGTACTTCTTCGCTCACTGGAACTTTCGAGGCGGCGGGGCGATTCGCGGCCGAGACATCGAGTGGTGGGGAAGGCATTTGAGACGGCGTTAATTCTTGCGCCGCAGGGCGTTCCGGAGCCGCTTCCTGATGAGCGACATCTTCCGCGAAGGGGGGCTCCTCCGAGCCGACCTTGCCTTCCGTCGACTCACGTCCCGTCGTTTCTTCTTCCGAGGGAGAAATCTCTCCGGAGGGGAAGGAAGAGGAAGAGGGAAGGGGAGCGGGAGGTGTGGGCCTCCGCTGAAAGGTGAGAGGAATCTGAGGAAGCGTGTAGGTTGAACGGGGCGGAACCTTGTTGAATGCCAGAACAAGCGGTTCGGAGTTGGGAGATGTTCGAGCAGGCAAGGGTTTTTCGCGGGGCGAGGAAGAACTGAGACTTGGTTCAGAGCGCGCGGCGGAGGGGGGACGCGATGGCGCTTCGATCGTCACGACCCGTATTTCAGGCCCGCGAGCCAGTGACCAGGTGATCAAAGCCGCGGCGATCACGCCGGCGAACCCCAGAAGCGCGGGAATCCACGGGGAGTCGGGCTTGACGGAAGCGGTTCGTTTCGAGGAAGGCGGAACGATTCGGGGGGCTGTTCCCGGTTTACCTTTTCGAAGCGCGTCGTGAATAATGCTCACGGCGTCACTTCCTCAGGCTCGGGTATTCCGGATGGGAATAGGAAACGAGGGCGCACCAGGTGAGCGGACCGACGACTCCGTCCACCGGCAGACCGGCGGCGGATTGGAAACGGAGGACGCGGCGGGCGAGCGGTTCCCGTCGGCGGTTTTTCCAGGGAACCACGACGCCGAGGCGTTCGAGTGCATCGTCGAGCATCTTCGAGAGACGGGGGTCGGCGGGTGAGGCCGTCGTGAAGGCGAAGTTCGCCGGGAGAGGAATGCGGGCGTTGACGAGCCCCTCGCGGTCGAGTGTGACCCGCGGATACCGGACAATCGGTTCGGACCCTCCTTCCCCGCCGCGGTAGAATTCGTAGGATGTAGGAGTCACGCCGACGAGCGCGACCTCCTTTTCTTGTTTGTCCAGAACCTTGATAAGAGCGGGAAGATTGATCGCCGCCAGTGTCGGAAGATCAGTCATGACCGGCACGGCCGCCATCCCCGCTTCCGCGAAGTTCTTCGCTTTCGGATCGGCTCCCCAGAGACGAAGAACCTCACCCGCGGCCGTAACAACTTCCGGCTCCGTGCTCTTTTCCACCGCCTTCTCGGTCCATACTGATTTGGTCGAATCCTTCTTCGACGGACTCGCCGGCGTCGCTACGGCCGGGCTACGCGGTAAACGGCGTTGCTCGTCGACGCGGCCGCGAAGACCGGCGGAATGAAGGATGACCAGAACGATTCCCGCGGCCAAAACACCCAGGAGAACGCCCCCCACGATGTTGCCTGGCCGCGAAGGAGAAACAGCCGCATCGGGAATCCTATCTTCTTCCCAGGACTCTTCTCCGATCTCGGCCGCGCCTAACGATGCCGCCGCTCGTTGACGCCGTTCGCTCGTCGGTCGATACACCGGCCCCTCGTGATCTACGATCGCCTTTCGTGCGATCGCTTCCGTTACCGTCTTCGTCTCGAGCGCGTACGCGGCAAGCAGGCATTTGTCGCAGATGATGTTGATCAGCCGGGGCGTTCCCCCCGTGTATTCCGCGATCGCATCAACGGCTCCCTTCTCGAAACTCACGGCGCGTTCGTTCCCTGCGATCTTGAGCCGGTGCCGAATGTACTCCGGAATCTCATCCCGTTCCAGCGGAGTGATGTGGTATCGAACGGCGATTCTCTGGCGGAGCTGCTCGAGCCGATCCATCTTGAGAATTTCATTCAGTTCCGGTTGCCCCACCAGGATCAGTTGGAGCAGTTTCTCCTGCTCCGTCTCGAGGTTTGAGAGCATCCGGATGAACTCGAGAACATTGACGTCGAGGTTTTGTGCCTCGTCGATAATCACCGCGACGTTTCCTCCGGCCCGCGCCTGTTCGATAAGAAACGCGTTGAGCGTGTCCATCAGTTCCTTCTGTGTCGGCTCCTTCTTCTTCAATTCGATCCCCAGATCGTCCACGATTGCATGGAGGAGCTCGGAGGCGGAAAGGGACGGGTTGAGGATGATCGCCGTTTTGGTATGAGGATCGAGTTGGTTGAGCAGGGCGCGGCACAGGGTTGTCTTTCCCGTTCCGATCTCCCCCGTGATGACGATGAACCCCTTCTTTTCGCCGATGCCGTAAAGCAGCGACGAAATCGCCTCCTCGTGCCGCCGTGACCGGAAGAGATAACGCGTATCCGGTGTCATTCGGAACGGCTCATCCACCAGATGGAAAAACTCCTTATACATTTCCCGACAACCCTCGCTTTCTTCCTATGATTTTCTCCTCTTTCCGTAAACTTCTGTTGGAGAAGAACGGAGACTTTCGTGGAACGAAGCCACCTTCTTCGCCGCAGAAAGTTGGTCTCATTTCAGAGCCCGCCGTAGCCACCGAATTGCAACGTTCCGACTCTGTGAGCGGTCACTGATGCGAGGCGGAAAACGGAAAATATCCCGCAACTTCCGCGAAAAGCCGACGATGCCAAGCCGAGGGCGGAATATGCCCCGCGGTGTGGCCGAGCCTTTCCTTCGAGACATTTTCCTCCGAGAGCGAAGGCGGTGTGGTTTCGGAGCCCTAGTTGGCGGTAGGCTCGACGAATGTATGCGTTGTCGTATGGTGGAGTTTGATCTAACTCTTGTGGTTTCAGGAGTCTGAAATTGACAAAATGGAAGAATGACACCTTTTAAGAGCCTCCGAAGAGGCGTTTGAGGTAGGAGCCGAAGGAGAAGTAATTCTTCTCGATCTCGAAATCTCGGTTCTCCGAGATGCGCTCGGCAATGTTGCGGATCCAGTGGCTGGCGTCGCATTCCGGAAAACGTCGCAGGAAGGGGGTTCCTTCCTTGACGGCGCGCACGACGTTGTCGTCTTGGAGGACGGGCCCGAGGTAGGAGACTTCGATTCCCAATTCCTTTTTGGTCTCGGAGCGGAATCGGCGGATGACCTCGAGTCCTTCGTCGAAATGATCGGCGCGATTGACGATGATCTTCGGTTGAACGCTTTCGAGGACGGCCCTGAGCGTCTTGTGTTCGAAGAATCGCCCGGCGCGTTGGAGTTCCCGCAAGAGGCCGGGGATGCTGGGAACCTCGAGTTCCCCGCGATCGAGGCGGTTGAGCAGATCCGCAACCGCGGGAGACTGTTTCATCTCTTGTTGAATCTTCCGCAGGATCACCGTGCGCAGGAAAAGGAACGAATCCCGCAACGCTGTGGGCTCCGGATTCGTCACGATGATGCCGGTATTTACCATCGCGAAGAAGTCCACCACTTCGAAATGAACCGAGGCTCCCAGGTCGAGGACGATGAAGTCCGCTCTGAGGCTTCTGAGGTGGCGGAGGAATTTCTGCCTTTGTTGGTAATGGAGGTTGGAAAGCGTACGGGAGGGAGTCGCGGAACCGGAGAGGAAGAAGAGGCGCCGGACGGCCGTCGGAACCGCCGCCTCGCTCAAACGCGTGATCCGTTTCTTGACAAAATCGTCGATGGTCCGCGTGTCCCGCGTTCCAAGGAGGATATCTGCATTCGGAAGACCGAAGTCACAGTCCACAAGGATGACGCGCCCGTTCGGATTTACCTTTTCCAGCCGATCCGCCAACGCGATCGAGAGATTGACGGCGACGTTGGTCTTTCCCACCCCGCCCTTCCCGCTGGCGATGGGAACGAGCCGCGTGTCGATGGTGGGATCGATCTCTTCTTCGTCGATGTCAGCTTCCAGGTCCGGGGCGGAGGCCGCCGGGGGAGGAGGAAGTTCAAAGAGTTTCCGCTTCGGTGTTTCGATTCGCTGCAAAAGCTCCAGTATCTTGCTCAAATTCCTCTCCCCTTTTCCTCTTCCTTTTCTTCCGCCGTCCGACAGTCCGAATCTCCGAATCATACAGAGACCGCCGTTCGTTGTACAGTACGCAAGGTTCCCGAGACGTTCCTTCAGGCCAGGAAGCGCTTTTCGCCGACCGAAACCGCGGATATTCTTCCGCTTCTATGTATCGGCGACTTTACAGGCTCTTGTTAGTTCTTCTGCTGCTTCCAGTGGTTTCCTGCGGCGGAGCCGTGGAAAAGAAGAAACCGGCCCCGCGAACGACGAACCCCGCGCCGGCGAAGGCCGCGATTGCGGAGAAGAATGTGCCCGCTCCGGAGGAGGTTGTGGCTCGCGTCGGAGACCGTTATCTTACGGTCGAGGATTTTGAGACGATCGATCCGAAACATTCTTTGACGTCGGAGCAGATCGCCGAGTATGTGCGGAATTGGGTCGATCGCCAGTTGATGACCGCCGTGGCGGAGGAGATGGGTTTGGAGCGGAAACGAGAGGTGCGGAGGGAGATCGAGGCGGCCCGCGAGCGGATTCTGATTCGGGAACTGGGACACGCCTTGGCCGAGAGCGCGGAATCGGAGACCGCCGCCCGTCGGGCGCTGTTCGATCGTGTGGAGGAGATGCGAGCGCGGAAGCGCGTGGAGACTTACCCCTGGAGGGTTCGATGAAACAGGAAACGGTATCG
>RFFU01000090.1 GCA_003697085.1 Candidatus Hydrogenedentota bacterium | reverse complement strand
GAGCCTGTACCGGGCGCGGTCCGTTTCTGGGATGTCCTGCAATGAGGGATCGGCTCCGAGCCTTCCAGCGGGATCGAGAAACCATACCCGGCGGTAGGCACTCATGGCCCGCCGGAGATTGCGGATCGGGAACTTTTCCCGATGTTGATACCAAAGGGAGGCCAGAAAGTATGACGCAAGACCGGTCAAGACCGTGCGCGGTTCAAGAAAATGGCCGGGCAGAAGCGATAACGCCGCGAGGACGGAACGCGATTCGGAGGAGGCGTTCTTGAAACCGGCGGAATTGATCGTCGCGCGGGCGAAATCCGCCTCGAAAGCCGAGAATAGGCACTTCGGACAGACGGTGATCGAGTAGAGAATCGGGTCCGGATGGTCGGCGTTCTCGTCGTAGATGTTCCGCAAACCTTCTCCGATCGCTCGCGGAGCGATCTTCCGCGAAAGCACCTTCTCGGAAGGAAATCGGGTGCCGCAGAGCGGGCAGGTGTTCTCCTGAGAATAAAGCCAAACCGTCTTCTTCGTCACTATCTCCGTCCGTTTCTCCTATCTTTCTTTCCGGTGATTCACCGCCTTTTGTCTTTCGCTCGTCGGTCACCCGCGAAAAAAAACGCTTGCCGGTTCGGGAATCACTTGTCAACCCGCAACCTCGTGACGGCAAATCTCTTTCGACAAGAGAAATGTTAAACGGAGAAGAACGAAGAAACAACCTTTTGTAACGGAGGCGGGTTGAACGGACGAAACCCGGATGCCGGGGGCTTGAGTGCCGAACCGCCTTCGGCGTTCGTGAGTCTTTCCGCGCCGATCGCGGATGTCCCGCCGGGGAGGAGTGACGGTTCCTCAGTGCTTGAGGACGATGTCGTCCTCCGTGTTCGGGCGCTGGTCCGGCCCGTCGCTCTTGAGCGTGTAGTCCCGCCCGTCCGGAGACACCGTGTATCGGTAGGGCCGATCCCACTGGTCTCGGAATTGGGCGATGCCGGCATCCTTGAGGGTCTTGGGATAACGTCCGTGCATCGCCATAAAGAGGTCGAGGGCATTTGTGAGATTACGCATCTCGGCGATCGAGGCGACCTTTCGTGCCTTCTTGATCGCCACGGCGAGATTGAGCAGATTGCACTCGCCCAGTTCCTTCAGATCGCGGTCCGTCAGGCGCGCGGGCTGCGCCGGCGGCGCTTCGTTCTCTTCGATCTCGACCCCCTGCTTCGCCGCCACCATCGCCTTGCCTTTCGCGTTCCGAACCTCGACCGAGCCCGAAAGGACGCGGATCCGGGCAACCCCTGATTGGTACGCCGCGTCGAACTTCGTCCCCCGCACGACAGCGCCCGCAACGGCCGTCTTCAGATTGTATTCCACCGCCCCCTTTTGTCCTTCGAAGCGATGCAGGATTCTTCCGCGGTCCAGCCTGACATCAATGACCGATTTTCCCTCGACTTCCTCGTTCTTTTCGAGCATCAGTTCGGAATTCTTCTTCAAACGCACGGCGCTCTTTTTTGCGAGAAGGATATCCACTTGGCCGTCGCTGGTGCGGATGCGAGAGCCGGGCGGGACGGAATCCTTAACCTTTAATCCCCGCCATGTCTCGGTTCCGTTTTCCCTTTCGAGTATCTCCGCGGTGCCTTTTACCGAGGTCACCATCCCGGCGACGGGGACCCCCGCGACGGCCGCGGCCGATTCCGAAGCCTGCTTCGCAGCCGGCACGGCTTCGTTCGCTCTACCACATGCCGCGCCGAAGGCCAAAAGAAACCCCAGTACAACCACTGCCGTCTTCCACGCCTGCCTTTCGAGTCTCAAGCACAGCATCTCTTCGCTCCTCCTCCTGTTACCTTCGGCGTCGCCGTAAGCCTCGGCTCGACCCCGCCGCGCTCTCCGCTCTGTCCGCTTTCTGACCTTTCGGGAAGTTTCCGGGAATTCCCTCCTGCTTTCCCATCGCTCAAGAAATTATAGGCCGATTCGGGGACGGATATCCCGAAAAAGATTGTAAAAAAATTTACATTATTTCACCGCTCCCTTTGTCAGTCCCGCGATGATCCACTTCTGGCAAAAGAGAGCCAAGAGAACCGCGGGCAGCGATGCAATCACCGCGGCCGCCATCGTTTCGCCCCACGGGATCCTCCCGTGCAGGCCCTCGAACATTGCGATCGCGACGGAGACAGTCCGCGCGTTGGGATCGACGAGAAGCATCAGGGCGTAGAGGAATTCGTTGAATCCTTGAACGAAAACCAGCAGGAAGGCGGAGAGGATTCCGGGGAGGGAAAGGGGCACGAGGATGCGCGCGAGAATGGTTGTATCGCCGGCACCATCGACCCGTGCCGCCTCGTCCAATTCCCGCGGCACGGTCTGAAGGAGCGCGTGAAGGAGCCAAAGGACGAGCGGGAGGAAGAGGGCGGCGTAGGGGGGAGCGAGGGCGAGAAGGACATTGATCAAGCCGAGGTTGGAATACGCGCGGTAGAGTGCTCCGATGATACTGATTTGTGGAAAGAGCGAGAGGGCGAGAACGGAGAGCAGAAGGAACGGCCGGCGGCGGGGGGGCAGGAGGCGAAGCGCGAAGGCGCCGAGAAGGGCGGTTCCGACGGCAAGGAGACTGGCGGTTAGGCTGAGCAAAACGGCGTTTCCGAGTGCCCGGCCGAATTTGAGCGTTGGCGAGGAAAGGACCGTACGGTAATGATCGAGAGTAAGGGAAAGCGCGGGGAACGAGACGAGCGTGCCCGTGCGGGAGAGGCTGACCAGGAGGGCGGGGAGGAGCGGGCCGAGCGAGAAGAGAACGACGAAGACCGTTCCGAGGATGGTAAGAAGGCGAGCCGAAGGATGTTGTCTCATACGGCCGCCTCGGTGGGAGCGCGGAGGAGCCGAACGAGAAGGAGCGAGACGAGGAAGGCGACGGCGAAGAGAAGAACGGAGACGGCGCCGCCGGTCCCGAAATCCCCGGAGAGATAGTACCGGTAAGCGAGAAGCGAAAGGGAGGTGGTTCCACCGCCGGGACCGCCGTGCGTGAGGACGAAGACGAGGTCGAAGATTCGAAGGGCGTCAACGGACCGAAAGAGGCCTGCGACAAAGGCCGACGGTAGTGTGAGAGGGAGCGTAATGAAGAGAAAACGACGCAAGAGACCTGCGCCGTCCACCGAGGCCTGTTCGTAGAGCGATTGCGGAATGGTTGTCAGAGCGGCGTAAAGAATGATGGCAACGAAAGGAGCGGTTTTCCACGAATCGGCGACGACGAGGAGCGTGAAAGCACGGGCCGGTGTTCCGAGCCAATTGACGGGTTCGAAACCGAAACGGGTCAGAAGAAGGTTGAGGATGCCGGAATGGTAATCGGTATCGAGTTGCCAGAGGCGGCCGGCAACGACGAGCGGAAGCGCCCAAGGGAGAAGAAGAACGGCCTGAAGGAGTCGGCGGCGAGAGACGGCGTTGAGCGTCAGAGCATAGACGTACCCCAGCACGATCTCGATCGGAACGGAGACAGCGGTGAACAGGAGCGTGAAGCAGAGGCTCTTACGAAAATCGGATGAGGAGAGGATGGCGCGGTAATTCTCGAAACCGGCCCAATGTCGCGGCAGAAAGGGAATATCCCGAAAAAAACTATTCTCGATCGTGCCCAGGACAGGTAGAGCCGCGAAGAGGCCGAGAAGGAGGAGAAGGGGAAAGAGGTAGGGGAGCACGCGGAGAAGGTATTTCCGCGGCCGGCTCATCGACTGCCGTTCAGGGGCTTTCGTATCGTGCGGCGATCTCGTTCATCGCCTCCTCGGCTTGCTTCAAGGCGTCCTCGGGGGATTCCCTTCCGGCCAGCGCGGCATTGAGGTGTTCTTGGAGCGCGGCGGAGACGAGCGGCCAGTAAGGAAGGTTGGGACGGGCGACGGCGTTTTCGAAGACCCGGGAGAGTGCCGCCAGGTGAGGTGCCTTTGCCAGGACATCGCTGTCCGTATAGGTCGAACGGCGGCCCGGATTCCAACCCAGATTTAGCGCCAACCGCTTCTGAATCTCCGGAGAGAGAACGAAATCGACGAAGGCGCCCGCCGCGGCCTTCCGATCGCTGAATCGCGAGATTCCGATATGCCATCCGCCCAAAGTCGCGGCGGAAGGATACGTGTCGAAGTGAGGAAGCGGAGCGAGCCCCACCTTTCCCCGGACGCGGGATTCCGTATCCTGGTGGAGGGCCCAGGCATAGGGCCAGTTCCGCTCGAAAAGCGCCCGTCCCTGCTGAAACGCCCGGCGAACCTCCTCCTCGCGCATCTCCGTGTAGGTGCTCGGCGGCGAAATCCTCCATTTCCGAATCAGATCGCGCAGGAAGGTCAGAGCGCGGACGTTTTGAGGCGAGGCGACATGAAGAAGCCCCTTCCCGTTTACGACGATTCCGCCCCCCGCGCTCGACGCCACCTCGAGGAAATGACACACGAGCCCCTCGTATTGTGCGCCCTGCCAGACGTATCCCGAGAAACGCCGCCTGCCTCGCGCTCGCTCCCGTCGCTGAATCTTCGAAGCCATCTCTACCAGTTCCGGCCACGTCTTCGGGGGGGAATCGAATCCGGCCTTTTCGAGAAGGTCCGTGCGGTAATAGAGCAGGCCCGCATCAACATAAACCGGTAACGCAACGACGCGATTACGATAGGTTCCCGCCGTCCGGATCACGTTCTCGAAGAGTTCCTTCGGTTTCGTCTTGACCGGAGAGAGTCCACCGGAAAGGGGAAGGAGCCAGTCGGCGGCGGCGAATTGGCCGATCCAAGCGACATCCATCAAGAAGACGTCCGGGTCGGATTGATGGGCCTTGAGCGCCAACACGAGTCCCTGGCGCCGCTGATCGGTGTTGGTCGGCTGGCGTATCAGGCGGACACCGATTCCGGAGCGGGATTCGAACTCTTTGGCAAGCCGTTCCCAGAACGCAATCTCGTTCGGAGCGCCTCCCACGGCGAACGCGATCGTCTTGTTCTTTCCAGGGGATGAAGGAGAGGAGGAACCGCCGCATCCGGGGAGGAAGGAAGAGAGAAAAACAAGAGAGAGGACGAGGAGGAAAGAGGAGCGGAGGAAACGAAAAGACGGAAGAGAAATCCCGGCGGGCTTATTCCTGAAGGGCGGGGATTTTGAAAAATGGCAGGGCGCGCGATGGAGTTTCCTATCCAACGACAAGCCTCCGTTCTTCAACGGTGATTGTGAATGTGCGTTCCATGGTTCGGGGGAAAAGATACGCTTCCTGTGTTAGCAATTCAATCTCAAATCCGCCGGGGGGGGACAGGCATTTTCGGCCGCGGAAGAATAGCGCGGTACCGAGTGTGCATTTTTGGAGGGCGAGTGTCACGGCTGGGATTCCGCCTTGTCGGAATTTCCCCCTCTGCTACCCTTGACAGCGGTAAAGGAGAAGGGATCGTGCGCGTTATCCGAAGAGACAGAGGATTGCGGTCTGGACTGTCACGATTTCTTGGAAGCGCGATCGTTCTCCTTTGGGGGATTACCGCCACGCTCTTGATCTTCCCTCGTTTTCTCTTCGGCGACGTCCTCTATTTCCGTGACCTGCACAGCACTTACGTACCGGCGAAAGCCGTGATCGCGTCTTCGCTTCGTCACGGAATACTTCCGTTCTGGAATCCTTATCCCGCGGGAGGCGTACCGCTGATCGCTCAACCGGCGTATTTTCCCCTCGATCCATCCAACCTCGTTTTTCTCCTGCCCGGCCGTGTGCCGGTTCTCTTTACCGGGATCGTTCTTCTTTTCTATGTTCTTGCCTACGGCTTAATGGTGCTTTTTCTCAAGAAGGAAGGCTTGGGGATACTTCCCGCGGTCACGGGGGGGACGGCGTTTGCGTTTTCTGCGCTGAGAATATGCGAATCGCCGGTTCCGCATCATCTCACGATAGCCGCGTACGGTGTCTTCTTTCTCTGGGCGGTCTTCCATTCCCGCCGACCTCTGCTCTACGGTACCCTCGCGTGGGGGTTGGTGATTACGGGGGGATCGTGGGAACGCGCGATGATTCTAGGACCGGTGGCGCTGGCCGGAGGTTTCGTTTACGGTGGAAAGAAACGGTTTTTCTCGGGAACGGGGGCCTTGATTCTGGGAACGCTCTTGGCCGCGCCGGCCTGGATCCCCGTGCTCCTGCACACCTTCGCGGAGTCCGTTCGCAGTCGGGGACTCACCCCCGCCTCCGCGTTGGTGGATTCGCTGGGACTTCACAACATCGGAAGCCTTTTTCTGCCTTACGGTTTCGTGGCGCCTGATGGACACCGCGTCTTTTTTTCGAACCTCTTTGCCAATGGTTTTCCTCTTTTCGGCTCCCTTTACCTAGGATCTCCGGTTCTCTTCCTTGCCGTCTTTTCTCCTTTCCACCGAAACCGAAAAGAGCGGATACGGATTCTCTTTTGGTTTGTGGTCGCCGCTTTGGGGATCGTGTTGGCCGGCGGTTCCCATTCCCCCCTCTTTCGGCTCCTCTGGTCTTTCGCTTTGCCTCTTCACCTTGTCCGTTATCCGATCAAATACCTCTGGTTTACCTCCCTGGCCCTTCCGATTCTTGCGGCCTATGGACTTGATGGACTTCTTCGCTTGAAGTATTCCAGCCGTTTCATTCTTTTCGTATCGATCATCCTTGGAACGGCGTTGCCGGCAAGTGTTTCGCTGGCCGGTTTGGATCGGCATTTCGGCTCCTTCTTGCGCACCTACGGCCTTTCCGCCGCGCGGGATTCGGTGGTGGCCCTCTTTTGCATGGCCGTGGTTCTTCTTTTCTTTCGGAAGAGGAGTGTTGTTCCGGTTATCGTTCCCGTCATCCTCGTAATCGATTTCCTTGGAGCCGGGGGGCGTTTTGCGGAGTTGATACCGCAAGATGCTTATGCCCCGCCGCTGATTGCTTCACGAGTTCGAAAAGGACGCATCTTTGTCGATAAGGCGTGGTGGAGTGCTCCGGCGCCGCCGATATTCGGAAAAGAGGCTCGGACGGCCGAGATCGGTCGGCTCGTCATCCAACCCTCCCGCGGTGCGCTCTGGGGCGTCCGGCACGCCCAGGGGGCGAACGAACTCCTCCTCAGCCGCCGGACACGGCGGTATCTCGAGGTGCTCGAATCGGATTCAGCCTCCCTCTATGCTCCCTACCTCAATTTCTTCGCCGTTCGATGGCGGATCAACCACCTCGACCTCTCTCCTCCTCCCCCCCTGCCCTGGGTCCTCGCGGAAACGTTCCCGCTTCGAAGGATAGCGCTTTATGAGAACCCGAAGGCGAAGGAACGCGTCTATCTCCTCGAGGGGACCGGCGCCGCAAAAATCGTCCGCGAGGACAACAATTCAGTTTTCATCGAGGTCGAGACGGAAACCGCAGCCACGCTTGTGCTCGCCGATGCCTGGGCGCCGGGATGGCGGGCCGAGGTGAACGGCCGGGCTCGTCCGATAATCCCCTTTCTCGGTTTCCTCCGTTCCGTGCGTGTCCCCCCCGGACGTTCCCAAGTCGCTTTTCGTTATCTTCCCCCAGGATGGAGGGTTTCGCTCCTTGCTTCCGCGGGTGCTGTAGGCCTGCTTTTTCTGCTCTTGTCACCGCGGCTTTCTCGTGGGGGACCTGCGCCGTTCCTGAAGTCAGAATCGTCGCGGAGGATAACGAAAACGAATTCGCACAGAGAGAGAGGCGGAGGCGCCGGGCCGTAGAAGAAGGGAATAATCCGTGTTTCGGTCAAAAGGAAGCAAGAAACGATAGACGCTGGGGCTGCCGATCGAGATCGGATAGTTCACGTCCGAGAGGATCAAGGAGCGGATGGG
>RFFU01000089.1 GCA_003697085.1 Candidatus Hydrogenedentota bacterium | reverse complement strand
TCTCCAACCTGCCGAAGGAGGAAAGTGAGAAGAAAACACGTCGCTGGAACCGCAGGCATCCTGCCTGCACGAATGGAGCGCAGGTTCTCCAACCTGCGCCACGCAGGGAAGAATCGGGCGCGATCCCTGTGATCGCAGGCAGTTTGCCTGCACGAAAAAAGAAAAAATTTTAAGGAGGTAAGCAAGAATGCGGCTCGGAAGAAATTTCACGAATCTGCTCGAATACGACTATATGCCGGAGAGCGCGAAGAAAAAATTCCGCGCGGGAAAATTGGATGTAGCAGATATGGACTGCCGATTTCAGGAGAAGTTCAAGGCGGATATCCCACGCCAGGTGGACGCGGCTATCGAATGCGGTATGACTCACGTCGAACTCGACGGAGGTATCCCCAATCCCTTCCTCAAGATGAAGAAGGACGCTCTGTTGAAAGCGCGGGATTATGCGAAGGAAAAGGACGTGACCCTTTCGCTCCATCTCCCCTACACCTTTGTCGCCGAAGCAACCTGCGGGTTTCAGGAACAGGACAGAAAACTCGCCGTAAGGCTTTTGAAGCGTTATATCGATGTCGCCGCCGTTCTGGACTGCGTTCACCTGATAATGCATCCGGGATCAATTCCCTTCTATCAGGCCACCGGCCTCTATCTTCAGCGCAGCGACAAGAGCCTCTTCAAATCCCTCGTCGAATTGGGACAGTACGCTTCCGACCGCGGAATGAAACTCCATATCGAAAACAACACGAAGTGGGATCCGGCGCACGTCCGCCCCGAAGAGACTCTCCCGTTGCTGGACAAGGTCGCCGAAAAGGGAGTCACCGTCTGGTACTGCTTCGACCTCGCGCACACCTTCACACTCGTGGAACGCACCGAGGATATTCCGCGGCCGCCGGAAGCGCCTTACGAGACGATCCCGGCTCGGTACTACTCCGCCATCCACATCGGAGATTTCGTTCCGGAAAAGGTTCTCTTCCACCCGCCGCTTCATCACGACGCGGGTCTGCTCAAAGCGGAAGATTGGAAACGCATCTTCCGAATCTTTCGCCGAAAAGGAGTCGAGACCGTCATCGTCGAGACGGCGGTGCGGGAACGGGAGGACCTGATCAACGGTCGCCAAATTATGTTGGAGGAATCCCGTTATATCAAAACCATCTTCGATGAAGTTATGGCGGAGCCGGCCCCCGAGCCGGAACCGAAGAATTGAGCGGGAGGATCCGATGAAAACATCCTTTCAAATCTTCCTTTTGGGAACCCCGGGATGCGGAAAGTCCGAGATTTATCGGCGGATTCATGAACGTTTGGTGAAAGAAGGGCTCGCGGAGGATGTCACGCGGATCGACGACTTCCCGAAGCTGCATTCCTGCTTCGTCGCGGACGATCAAGCGGAGGAACGAGGCGAACAACGCAAATACTCACGCAAAACGGAGGACGGGGGATGGCTCGTGACGAACCCCGAGGTTTGGGACGAACTCTTGCGCCGCGTGGATTCCGACCTTCGCGAAATGCGCCGCGAACGGAAGGTCATCTTCGTCGAGTTCGCGCGCCCGGATATGGTCCGCTCCATCCGCGAGAATTTCTCGGAGGAAATCCTCCGCTCTTCCTTCCTTCTTTACATCTTCTGCCCGTTCGATATTTGTTGGGAACGGAACGTCCGACGACACGAAGCCGCTTTGGCCGCGGGTACCGACGACCACCTCGTCAGTCGGGAAGAGATGGAATCGACCTATGCCTCCGACGACCACTCCGAACTCCATAGGCTCGGTCTCCCCTTCCTCGTCGTCGATAATCATCTCGACGGAACCGAACTTCTCGGATATGAAATTGAGAAGGTGATGGCAATGTTGCGAAAACTGACTGAGGGAGATTGAATTCGGAGGCGCGATCTTCGAGACGAAGAAATCGCGGCTTCCCGAGGCAGGAAATCTTTTCAGGAATAGGGGATGATAAGATGAAACAAATGCTCTCTCGCCGGGAATCTTCGGTCTTTTTGAAGATCAACGTCGGGAGCCGGAAATGAGCGGCACATCCGGTGCACCTTCCGTAACGGCCGCAGCCGGGGAGGCGTGGGACGAAACCAAGGAGATCCTTTTTCGTCCGTTCGACGTGGGACGCTGGTTTCTGCTTGGATTCGTGACATTCCTCCAGGCCCTCGGACAAGGGTGCGGCGTTAATCTGAACTTCAACGTGCCTCTCGACGACGTCGAAAAAGGCGGAAACCTCCCCGATATCCGCCCCTTTCTGGAAAAAATCCGCGAGCACCTCCCCGTTGTCGTTGTCGTCGCGGTCCTGCTCGTTTGTCTCCTCCTTCTGCTCCTTCTTCTCTTTCAGTGGTTGTCTTCCCGCGGAACCTTCGCGTATCTCCACATCGTTTTGAATCGGGCGTATTCGCTCGGCGAGGCGTGGAGCGCGCGGGTCTCCGAGGCCCATTCCTTCTTTCTCGGGCGTATCGTGTTCGGTTTCCTCGCCGGCCTCACCCTCTTTCTCTTGGTTCTTCCCGCGCTGGCAGTCCTCTTGAGTCACCGGGGACATCATTCCTGGACCCCTGGAATGATCGCCGTTATTTTCGTTTCATTCCTCCTCGTCTTCGTCTTCGCGATCTTCGTCGCCGTCTTCTTCCTCTTCCTGGTCGATTTCATCGCCCCGATTCAGTACCGGGAGAGTCTCTCCTTCCTCCCCGCAATCCGCCGGTTCCGCGAATATCTTTCGGCCGCGCCCGGCGTGTTCGTGGTGTATGTCCTCTTGAAACTTCTCCTCTCGGTCGGAATCGGTCTATTGCTTTGCGTCGGCGGGTTCCTCACCTGCTGTCTCCTTTTCTGCGCGCTGATCATCCCGGTCCTCAGCCAGACGATCCTTCAGCCCTGGCACCTCTTCCTTCGCCTCTGGCCCATCAAGCTCCTCGATTCCATCCGCCCCACCGTCGTTTCCCACGAGGTTATTCTCGAATAGCCGGAACCACCGAGGGACTCCCTACCGATCGCCTTTACACCCTTCCCTTATCCTTGATCTTTTCCGCCTCGGGCGTCGCCCTTACCCTTGCCATCTTCTTTTTGCCTTTTGCCTTTTTCCTTTTGACTTTTGCCTTTTCTCTTTTTCCCTGTCTTCCGTGGTTCCCTTCCCTTTCCAAAATTCGTGGTTCGTTTACCGCATGCCCCATTTTCATCGTTTTTTCATCGTTTATCGGACTCCGAACGCGAAATTGACAAACTGCAAGAATGACACCTTTTTACAACGGGGAGGGTGGCGGCGCCCCGAGGAAGAACGAGATCGTACGTTTCCCCCCGTACATTCCGGTCCTCCGTTTCCGGAAGAACCGTGATTCCGATCCTTCCGAGTCTCTCTCCGGGAAGTAGATCTGAAAGGATACGAATCCGAAACCGTTGAGCCAGACGGCGCAAGGAAAGCGCCGTGGCCACCGGGACTTGGAAGTTCTTACGCAATCGCGAGGCGTGTTCCTCGATCGTCGGCCATTCCAAGGCCTCCGCAAACCCCTTCGGCCCAAAGCCGGCCGGGCATCGAGCCATCAGCGTGATCTCTCCGCCCTCCCGGGTCGCTTGCGCCGCCGCCACGAGCGCCTTGTGAGCCTGATAGAGATCCGTATCGTGAGGCTGCCTCACGAGGGCCCGCTCGGCCGGTTCCGCTATCTCGATACAGTTTTCCTCGAGATAACGCCGGCATGCTTCGCGATGCGCTGAAACGAGATCACCTCGGATCTCCTCCCCCGAAGGCAGAAGATTGACCGTCTCGATCTCTCCCCCGATCCTCTTTGCGGCTTCCACCAGCGCCGCGTGAAAGGGATTTCCCTCCAGACACCCCATACCCGTTCCGGAAGCCGGGCCGGAACAATCTTGATCGTAGGAAAGGCGATGGAGGGCCGTGATGCTCTTCCGCGATAAACAGCCCGGTGCAATCAGTTTCCGTCCCCCGCCGAAGCCGGCCAGATAGTGAAACGTGATCGGTCCGACAAGGATGTTTCTCTGAGCCGAAAGTATCGCGGGATCGTATTCCCACTCCCCCAACCTCTCGTGAGCGGCGTCACAGTCGTGAACGAAAAGCGGTACCTCCCGCGGAATCTCCAGGCGCCTCCGTTCTCGTTCCACGTCCGGAACGCGGTGCGCTCCCGTCGCAATTACGATCCGGATCGAGGAATCGGAGGCGTGCCGCTCCAACAAACGCGAAACGACGCCGGGATCAAGCGGACGTGTGGCGTCGGGAAGAACGATGTTTACCGTTTCCATCATCGATCAATCTTCGATTGTGAATCGGCGTCGCAACCGCCCCCCCCGCCCCTTCTGATCGATATCTCTTCAGTTCAAAAAGGCCTTTTCCATCTCCTGCGGCGTCTTGGCGTCGAGAATCCCCTGCCGCACGACGGAGAACTTCAATTTCTTCGATATTTCCGCGATGATCTTCACGTGGTCCCGCACGCGCTCCTCGGGAGAAAGAAGAAGCACAAGGATTCGAACCGGAACCGAATCCATCGATTCGTACTCGATCGGATGCGAGGATTTACAGATTGCGATCTTAAAATCGTCGATTCCCTTGATCTTGGCATGAGGGATCGCGACACCGTGCCCCATCCCCGTCGCCATGACTTTCTCCCTCTCCATCACGGCCGCGAAAACCTCTTCCTCGTCGAGCCCCACCTCGGCGGCCAGGCTCCCCACGGCCGCCCTTAACGCTTCCTCTCTCCCCTCCGGTAACTCCAACAGATGCGCCTTCGATACCAAAGCCGACTTTAACAAGGTGGTCTTACCCTCCTTTTTTCTGACTTTCCAAGGACCGAAATTCCGCCGCGCGAAACGCCGGAAAAGGTACTCGAAGAAAGTTTCCCGGGAAGGGCGCGGAGGTCAAGGAAATTTCATTTCGGAGCAGGAATTTACGAGACATAATTCTTCTCGGTGTGTTCGGTATCTTCCGCAAATTTCCGCAGACAAGAGGAGGTCTTGTCTCCAAGAAACTCCACCTGCAGAAAACCTGCCTCTACCGATGATCGGCTATATTTCCAATTATTCCATTGCAGAAGGATTTTTTTCCTGCAACTGTATCGGTCGAAAACGGTTTCTGAACCTCGAAAATGAAAACCATGCTACCGAGAAAATCATGAGGCGGAACCAAAGATACGAGAGGATCGAGAAAACACGATAGGGAGGAATGGATCAAAGAGATGGGCACTTTCGATGTCGTCGTACTGGGGGCCGGACCAGGTGGACTGGTTGCAGCGGCCGGTCTGGCGGGGCTGGGAGCAAGCGTTGCTCTGGTTGAGAGACACCGAATGGGCGGAGACTGCCTCAATTACGGCTGTGTCCCTTCCAAGGCGCTGATCCGTTCCGCCCGGGTGGCCGCGGAGTTCCGCAATGCCTCCCGATGGGGCCTGCCTCCCGTCGATCTCCGCCCTGACTTGGGTGCGGTCTTGGAACGGGCACGCTCCGTGCGAGCCTCGCTGGCACCGAAAGATTCCGCGGAAGCCTTTGAGGCGAAGGGAGTAAGCGTGCTCGAGGGGACGCCGGGACGCCTCGTTTCTCCTCGCGAGGTCCTCGTTGGAAATCGACATCTGAAGGCGAAACATATCGTGCTTGCCACGGGCGCGTGCGCCGCCGTTCCCCCGATCCCCGGCCTGAAGGAAATTCCCTATCACACCAACGAAACCTTCTTCGATACGCTCGACCCCTCCATCCGATCCCTCATCGTTCTCGGAGGCGGCCCGATCGGCTGCGAAATTGCTCAATCTCTAGCGCAACTCGGGGTCGAGGTGACGCTCGTTCAGCACGGGGAACAACTGCTCCCGCGCGAAGATCCGGATGTCGCCGGGGCGTTACAGGAAGCCATGAAGCGGGACGGCGTTCGGATCTTGCTTTCGTCATCCGTGGAAACTGTTTCGAAAAACTCCGCGGGAAGGATTCGCGTCTTTCTCGCCGCGAACAACGAATCCAAAGAACGGCTTCTGGAGGGCGATGCGCTGCTCGTCGCCGCCGGACGGAAGGCGAATATCGACGGAATCGGCTTGAAGGAGGCGGGCGTGGAATGCACCCCCCGGGGAGTGCTCGTCGATGAATTCCTGCGGACGAGCCGGAAGAGTGTCTGGGCCGTCGGCGATGTCATCGGCGGATATCAATTCACGCACTACGCCGATGCCCAAGCACGAATCGTCGTCCGAAATATCGTGATGCCGTTCTTTCCGGCCCGCTTTCGACCAGCCGTGATTCCTTGGTGCACGTTCACCTCGCCGGAGGTGGCCCGGGCGGGTGTGAATGAAAAAGAGGCCCGGGCGAAGAACCTCCGCTACCGCCTTTTCAAGTTCCCTCTCTCCGAATTGGATCGTCCGGTCTGCGACGGAACACCCGAGGGATTCGTCAAGGTTCTTGTCGAAAAGAATTCTGATCGAATCCTCGGTGTAACCGCCGTCGGCCATGGTGCCGGTGATTGGTTCCACGAATTGGTCCTTGCCGTCGCCAGTAAAACCCGGCTCTCCACCATCTCAGAAATGATTCATGCCTACCCGACATGGGCGGAAGCCAACCGGCGCGTGGCGGATGAATTTATGCGCACCAAATTGACCCCTTTCCTGCTCCGAACGCTCCGGCTCCGTTGGAAACTCGGTTTTTGAAACGGCCGTTTCCAACCGGTTTCCCCCGGTTCAGCCCGCCTTTCCATACATCCTGATGATCTCTTCGGCGCGCGTTCCGAGAAATCGGAACTTGCCTCTCCCCCGCGCCTGGCGGTCGCGCGGATCGGTGAAGGCCTTCCAGAGAAAGAACCCCGCGAAGAACCGCTCTCCCTTGAATGCCCGAAAGAAGGCCTCGTAGGCCTTCGCTTGATCCCCTTCGCTTTCATCATCGATTTCGTATTCCCACGGTCTCCGCCAACAGGCACGGTTCGCCTGGTATCCGATCTCCAAAAAGAGGACGGGTTTGCCGTATTCCTCGGACACCTTCCTCAGCCTCTCCTGATACGGTCGCCAGGCCCGAACGAGATCCGGAACCGACGCGGTGTCCGGAGCCTCGAGGGGGAAATAGGCGTTGACGCCGATCCCGTCCAGCACCTCCCAAAACCCGATTCTCTCGAATTCACCGTCCCAGTGCGCGGCGTAGGTGAGCCGGCCTGGATAAACCTTGCGGATTTCCCGCGCCAGGTTCCTCCACCGCCTTGCATCGCCCTCGGTCATCTTCACCAGTTCCGTTCCGATCACCAGCCATTCGACCTCGGCCCGGCGCGCCAGGCGGGCTTCCGCAAGGACGAAGGATCGATAACTCTCCCACCAGCGCCGGTGCGCGGCCCGCGTCTTCTGCCGAATCGTTCCGTGCCACTCGACACCGCCCCAAAAATCCCGCGACCAGATCTGAGGTTTGAGCACCACGACCAATCCCAATTCGTGAGCATCCTTCGCCTCTCTGATGATGTCCTCGTCCGTCATCGTGGGATCGGTACCGGAAAAGAATTCCGTCTTCCCCTTGACGTCTCCGTATCCGAATATCTCGTCCGCAGTCGCTGAACTCTGATAGCCGAACGGAGTTATCGCGACCGCGTTGAACCCCATCTGCTTCAGACGAACCTTCACCTTGCGACTAACGACCGAACCGTAGCCGTGCCCGCGCCGGTGAACGTGAGCAAGGTTGACCCCGAAGAGAAACCTTCGCGCCGAAGTCTCGGACCGATCGGACACCGACGCCTTCTGCCGCGGCGTCTTTGTCACCCCGGAGGTGTCGGCGGCAATTCTCCCTCCCCCGCATCCGATACAAAGCACAACCACCAAGAAAAAGGTGTCATTCTTGCATTTTGTCAATTTGATGTTCAACTAATGTTACCTTCACGTTTCTTCGGGTTCGATCCTGGTACGCCTTGTCGAGGACTTCGAGGCAGGCGTTGCCGCCGTGAATCTCGGGCCGCCCCGGAAGCGGTCCCCGTCTGATCCGCGACGCGGTTATGCGCCGTCAAGTAGCGCACCGCTTCGTTGCTGAACTCCTCGAGAAATGTGGTCATCTCTCCGACTTTCTCCTCCCACCGGGCGTCCGTTCCTGGAAACCAGCCGGGTTTTTCCGGCAACGACGCGGCCCAGCCGGCAAGCATTCTTTGAGCCGCGGCAAGCGCCGGTGCCGCGAAGGTGACCGCGGGAGGCCACGGTTGCGCAACACCCGCCGCACGCAGCGAAGCCAGATCGAAAACATCCTTGATCTTCTGCCGAGGAAACGCGCGCCACTTCAGATCAGCCAGGTGTTCCGCGGAAGGGATCCGCACGCCGTCGATAACCAGGACCTCCGACTCGACAATGTGCGGATTGGTCGAAAACTCGATCTTGACGGAATCCCCGCTGTCCGGATCCTTCACGTAAACCACGACCGCGCCGCGGATGGGGAAAGAGACCGAGAGGCTCAGTCCCTTGCCCTTCAGAAGCGCCTCGAGCGGCCCTTCGAGATGATCAATGGCGGCCAGAGACGGCGATGCGAAGTCCAGGTCTTCGCTGTACCGATGACCGAGATAGAACTCCGCAAGCGCCGTGCCGCCGATGAAGGTCAGCGTCGGAAACCCTGTCGAGAGGTCGAGCAACAATCTCTTCATAAAAGGTGTGATGATCCCACGCCACGCAGCCCTCACTCCGCGGCCTCCGCCAATAACGGCAGAATAGCGTCCCAAAGAAACCTCGAACGCCCCAGATGGGGTCTGATTTCGGGATAATGGCGATTGAGTAGCCGGAAATCCAGGTCGCACCAGTATTCGTCCATCGGGACCTCCTCGAGAATTCTGGCGACCTCGCGGTAGCGGTCCGGTCCTTCCAAACGCGCCCGCCGGATCTCGGGAGTGCTGAGACGATCGTCCCAGCGACAATGCCCGGCAAGGTTCGTAAAATCTTCGGCTTCGAAGATTTCCGACGCCGGAACACCTAGCGCGCGCGCGTAATCCCGCAGCCGGTCCAGCCTCCAGACGTGTTGTGAGCGCAGCGACCGCCTCACGTCTTCGCGCTTCCGCCCGGTCCGCCTTGCCAATTCAGAAACCGAGATTTTTTTCCTTTTCATCATACGGACGATCCGATCCTGGATAGCCGGCATTACGCTTGACGAGACCATGGAACAAGTTTGTTCCGTATCTTCCCCGCTGTCAAGCAAAAAAGGTGTCATTCTTACATTTTGTCATTTTGATGTTCAATTAATAGAAGCGGTTTCATAAGTACCGTTACGGCCTCAGAAATCCTGCAATATCAAGGGGGAAGGAGCCTTATGAAACGGCTTCCCGTACTTCCACGATTCTTTGGGTCTCGTTCCGGAAGTCCTTTCCGTGGCGAATCGCCTGATGGAGGTTCCGGGGGCCTCGCGGGGGGGGGAACAGGCGACGTGCGCATAGGCGCACCGGAACGCCTGCCCCCCAAAAGTAGAATTGAATCCGAATCTCGAAGCGCGGAGAACCGATACGATGAGGCGGAATGGCATCTGAAACGGGCGGAAAAATTCGCGACGGAGGCGGCGGTCCCGGCGTGGTCTCGCCCGTCTCTATGCCGTTGCCCTTACGATTTTCCCATCCCATGCGCCTACCCTTGCCCTTCACCTGTATTCTTTACCTCCTGCTATCCGAAGAACGCTCCAAATGGGGAAACTCGGAAATTTCTGGAAACACCAGCATCTTGGCTGCGAAAACGGGTTCATGGAGATTCTCCTTTCGGTTGGCCAGTTCGTGTGCGGGTCTTCCCGGAGAGAGAGAGAGAGAGAGAGAGAGAGAGAGAGAGAGAGCCGACTTGGTTCGGCAAAAAGCACCTGATTTTTCGGCCATTCGCGCGTCACGAAAGCGTGAATCTTGACAAAGAATACTCTATGTGTATGGTAATATGTATGAGAACGAATATCGTTATCAACGACGAATTGATTTCGGAGGCGATGAAGTATTCTTCCAGCCGAACCAAGAAGGGGCTGATCGAGGAGGCGCTTCGAACCTTCGTCGCGGTCAAGGATCGCGAGGTTCGGCGGGCGACATATGCCCGTCGTGTCCAGGAACTCGACAGAAAACTGGCGGAGCTGAAGTTACGGGAGAGTCCTGGTTCCGTTTTGCGGGCTGACCGTCTTCGGCGATGATCGACCGCATCCTGGACGCTTCGGTCGCAATTGCGTGGTATCTTCCCGAAAGATTCTCCATGGCGGCGAGAGAATGGCGGAAAAGGTTCCTCGATCAGCGTGTACGTTTTATCGTTCCGGAACTTCATTATTGGGAAATTGGGAATGTCCTGCGGACGTACGTTCGTCGCGGAGAACTGGATCGGGAATTGGCGCTGGAGATTTACGATACGCATCTTGCGGCACCGCTGGAGGTCATTGCCCCGAACCGAGAAACGGTTTTGTCAACGGCGATGGAATACGGCGCGACGGTTTACGACTCCGTTTACATCAGCCTGGCGCTGAAATTGGACGTTCCCCTCCTGACAGCGGAACGCACCACGACGCCCTGGGTCGTCAAACTTGGAGAAAAGGTCGATATCGTTCGGGAGTAGAGGTTTTCGGTGTCATTCTTGCATTTTGTCAATTTGATGTTCAATTAATAATACTTTCACGATTCTTTGGGTCAGGTGCCGGTAGGCCTTTCCGCCGCGGGGTATCCCGCGGGAGGGGCAGGTCAACACTCCTGGGGGATTCCTCGTCGGCCTTCGGCCCCCTCGGAATGACATTGAGAGAGTCGCTCCGCGCCGCCTCGCTCGGAATGACAGTGGGATGTCGGGCTTCGCCCTGCTCGGAATGACAGGGGGCTGATTGGTGTTCCGCAGGTTGGAGAACCTGCGCTCCAGTCCTGCCTCCAACACCTGTCTCTCCATCCTTGCAGGCAGGATGCCTGCGCTCCCGGGGATCACGCCCCTTTCCCACGGGTCACCTACCGGCCGCCTACGAGGATACCTCCACAATCCTTCGGGTCAGGTCCTGGTAGGCTTTGTCGAGATCTTCGAGATAGGCCTTGCCGCCGTCCGGCCCGTAATACCTCTCCAGCACATCTTTCAGCTCCGCCGTCTTGCTCCTCACCGATTCGATCTCGACCGTCCGTTTCACGATCTCGCTCAGGGGCCGCAGATCGACGCCGGCGATCCTGGCGGCATCCAGCGCCCGGAGGAAATACTTCGCACCCTTCCCTGCCAGTTTCGTCGAATCCCCGCCATGGTTGATCTCCTTGTAGGTGTTGGCCAATTGCTCGAAGAAACTCTGCCGCCCCTGCGCCTTGGTAAGCGGGATCGAGAGCTCCGGAGGGTCCTTCGCCAGCAATGATTCGACGGTCACCTTCCTGCCCGCGGCCTGGATGGTGAAGACGACGTGCTTGATGGCCGCTTCGGTCTGGTACGCTTCGGCCGCGAAGAAGAGCGCGGTCGATTGCGCCGCCCGTAACTTTTGGGCCAAGGCTTCCCGGTCCCCGCCCGAGGCCTGTTCGTACAGTTCCTTCAAACGGATGATCTCCCGTAGGGATTCTTCGTAGAGCCGGTTTCGCGCGGCCCAGCCGATGTCCTCCGCATCCGGCTCCGACCCCGCTTCGCGCACCTCTTCCGCCAATCGCTTTTCCATAGCGCTGATCCGCGCATTCGCCTCGGCCACACGATTCTCGATCTCGGCCAGTTGTTCCCGCACGCGATTCCGCATCGCCTCTTTCGTGCTTTCCAGCACATTCCGCTTGTACGCTTCCCACTGTTCCGCGGTGAGATACTTGCGCGCCGCCATATGCGCGAAACCGTCCTGATGAAAAGCATCGTCCCGGCCGCCCTGGAAGGCATCGAAGACGGGATTGGTGTAGAAATTCACGTCGAGGCGGGTCGCCGACTCCTTCCCACCGATCTCGGACGCGCGCGACCAGCGCGCCTTGAAACGGGCGTTGAAGAGGATCACCGCCAGTTCCGCCTTCGGACCATAGAAGCTGAGGTCGTAATCGCTGGTGAGGTTGTCCGAGCCGAAGGCCGAGACCTTGCCTCCCAATTCCTCGACGATCTCCGCCGCCAGATCATCGATGATTCTCTTCCGCAGTTCGAAGACGCCGCGCATTTCCTGTTCGCTGATCTTGCCCTTGCGATAGGCATCGCGTATCGCGTTCCAATTCCCCCCGAAACGCTCGATCAGCCGCCGAGTCGGAAGATATTCCTTGTCGAGCCAGCGGTTGTAGCGCTCCATCGCCCGCACTGTTCGGCTCAGCTCCGGCCGGAATCCCTCCGGTTCAGCGCCGGACGGGAAGGCCTTGAGCAACGCAACCGTAACGAGGTTTCCGACGAAGTCCTCGCGGGAGATCCCGTTCTTCTCGACCAGGCCCTGCAAGCCGGTCAAGACCGCCGCCTCTCCCCCGATCTCGGCCGCGCCGGTGGCGGCGCGGAAGAGTTCCCGTGCGGCGGCGGATTCGAGGCGCGATCCGAGGGCCTTGCCGAGCGCTTCCTTCGCGGCGTTCGCGCCCGCGCCGGTAATCTGCAGCGCGCTCAAGACCGCCAGGTTGTGCAGGTATTCCCCTCCGATCGCCTCCAGCGTCCACTGCCGGTCGTCCAGCAGCAACTCGGGGTTCAACGCCGTCCGAGCGGAGCGGGAGAGGCCGGTGAAGAGAGCCGCCTCGACCGCCCGTTCCGCGCCCCAGGCCGCCAGCCACTTCGCCCCCTCGCGCGTCGCCAGATACCGTGCGGCATTGCGCAACGTGAAATCAAGCCCTTCCTTCTCGATGAGTTCCCGCAGCGCCGCCCGCTCGAACGCTCCCGCGGCCAGCCGGGACGAGACGCCTCCGGGCAACACGACGGTCGCGACGAGTTCCGCCGCGGTCACGGCGTTGAGATATTTGTCGATCGTACCGAGCGTTCCCTCGTCGGCCAGTTCGCTGGCCACGCGCGTGGGACGTATCTTGATCTCCTTCGGCAAGACGTACCGGCCGTTTTCAATGAACCCGCGTTCCTCGAGGAAGGAGCGATCGGCCGAGGAGAGTTCCGCCACCGGCCGATACGCCGCTCGAAGCAAGACGGCGTCGAGCCGGGCGACGTCGGCGGTGACCCGTTCGAGTTCCTTGGCCGTTTCTCCGCCCCAGAGCCCGATGCGGGCTCCGCGGACCGGCCCGCGCTTATACCACGGCAGTTCCAGGTAATCGACATAGGTCTCGATCTCTCCGGCCAACGCGGCGTCGCGAAGCCGCACCAGCGCCTCGAAGGCGCGCTGCGGGTCATCGGCGTTTCTGGCCGCTTCGAGGTCCTCCTTCAACCATCCCAGACGCATCTTCTCGACCGAGGCGAATTGCTCCTTGGCCAACGCCTTCTCGGCCTCGCCCAACCCGGTCAATTCGGGCAGAAGCAAGGGACTGACGCTCTCCCCCGCCTTCTTCCAACGTCGCGCTTCCTGTTCGAGGATTCCGGCGTAGAGTTCGCGCTTCTCTTCCTTGGAGAGATGCGGATTTTCCATCACGAGTTCGAAGCGCCGGCGTTCGAGATACGCGATCTCGTCCTCGTAGATCCGCAGGTCCCGTTGTCGATCCTTGTCGCTGCCAGCCAGTTCGCCGAACTTGCGCCACCCGGAGGCGCCGCGCCAACGTCCGCGTACTCCGTAGGTCTTCTTCTCGTAGAGCGAGGAGCCGTTGAGGCGGATGTCGAGGTCGAAGAGTTCCCATTCGAGCGGGGTTTTCGAGACGCGATCCGTCCGGATCCAACGTTCGATCTTCCCTTTCCCGGCGCGTGCCAGCATCAGGTCGCGCACACCGTCTCGCCAGGCCCGCGCTCCGTTCAATTCCCCCAGGGCGCGTTCGAGGCTCTTCCGCCGCTCCCCCTCCTCGACCGCCTCGCCCTGCCCCGCGAAACTCGAATTGATGCCGTCCAAAACCTCGCGCACGTACGCGTCCCGTTCCTCGAGAAGTTCGGCCAGTCGCTTCCGGCGCGCGGCATCGTCCGCAAGACGCTCCAGAAGCGCTGCGGCTCGCAACCGCGCGAACCGGCGCATACGATCGAGCGCATCGTAATAACTCCGGCGATATCTTTCGTACGTGCTCTTGCGGACCTCATCCGCCTCCCATTGCCGCTTCTTTTCGTACAGGTTGACCGCAAGTCGCCCGGCCGCCTTGAAGTGCTGGCCGAGAACCTCTTCCAGATCGGCATCCAGTTTCTCTCCGACGGAATCGAGAAAAGCTTGGAGCCGCTTCCGATTCTCCTCCGATCCGACGGCGGCGTCCCGCCGAGCGCGAACGAGGCGCAGCAGCCGGAGAATCTCCGTGTAATGCCGCTCGGCCTCCTTCCAATCGTCGTATTCCTCGATTCTCTCCAGTTCCTTCTCCAGCGCTCCGGCGGCAAGTTCGATCCGGCCGGAACGAAGCGCCCCGCGCGCAAGTCCGATCCAGCCCTCTTTCGGCGGTTTGCCCTCCCGAACCGCTCTCTCCGCCGCGGCGGCCTCGTCCAATTCCGCTTCCGCTCCCCTGAGGGCCTTCTCGACGGCGTCGGCGATCTCTTTCGGAAGACCTCGACTCCCGGCGCGGATCGCCTCGATGGCGTCCCGCAACTTCCGGTCGTTCCCTTCCTGGCCCGCGCGAGCCCGGAGGGCGTCGAGACGAGCCAATTCCGCCTGGAGCCGAAGACGTGAGCGGTCCGCTTCCGGTATCGCCGGCAATTCTCGGACTTCCTTCGCGAACCGTTCGAGCGTTTCCGGCGACGCGTCCTCGCTCAATCTCCGCAGGGCGATCGCCAGCGCTCCGGCGCGCAACGCCGGGGGGACGGATCCGATCAGATTCTCAATTCCCCCCGCCCGTTCGTTCTCGGGCAGTTCAGCGAGATCGAGCGCGAGGCGTTCGCCCTCGAGAATCACATTTCCGCCGAATCGTTTCCGCGCCCGGTCGAGAACCTGGCGCGCCTGCTCGCGAAGTTCATCCTGCGCGTAGGAGCGAGCCAGTTCGACGGCCAGCGCCGAACCCACTCCCGTATCTCTTTCAAGTTTCAACCATTCCTCCAGCGCCTTGCGCCGTTCGATCCGGATCGCTTCCGGATCGCCCAGCGTCTCGCGGGCGGCGTCATCGAAACGGGGATAGAGGCGCCGAGCCAGTTTCAGGATCATCGCGCGATCTTTCGCCAGGCGCCGACGCTGGGCTTCGCCGGCGCCCTCGACGCCGCGCAGAACCTCGTATGCCTCCGCGACCCGGCCCAGCGCGAGAAGCAGCCGCGCCTCCCGCGAGACCGCCTCGAGGAAACGGCTCTGCATCCCGGGCTTTTCCGCCTCGGCCCGGCTCGCGATCGATTTTTGTAGGCGGGCGTTTTCGAGGAGCCGTTCGAGCGCCGCGACCCGCTTTTCGTTCGCCTTCTCCCGCGAAGCCGCGGAAGCCCACCGGCCCAACGTTACGGCCACGCCCTCCAAACCCCGCAGCAGTTCCTCGGGTTTCTCGACGGTCTCCCGTCCCGCCAGCCTCTTCTCCAGCCTCTTCTGAAGCGCCTCGATGCGCCTCAAGATCGGTCCCGGTTCTTCCGTGCCCAATCCCATGCCATCGAGCGCCAGTAAGCCGGAAAGCGCCTCGAGTTCGCCCGTGACGTCGCCGCGCGCGTCGGCTTCCCGCGCCTTCCCCGAATACTCTCGTGCCAGGTTCCGCGCGCGGGAGTTCAAGCGCTGCTCGAGCGCACCGGCCGTCTTCTCTCCGACACCGAACTTCGCGGCCAGTTCCGCGTCGGAAGCGATCTGCTTCAGCAGAAGAAGATGCGCCAGTCGCGCCGCCGTCTTTTTCTCGCCCGAGACGTCGGCCAGCCGCTCGAGAAAGGCCTCGAGAAACCCGAGAGCGGTCCGCTTCTCCTTCGGAAGCGCGTCGAGAGTCCGATCGAAGATCTCGAGGATGCCGGCTGCGCCGAACTTCCGAGCCCAGCGGCCCAGAAGATCCGGGAGGATGACGCGTGTCGCCTCCGAACCTCCCAGCTTCTCTTCAAGCGTAACGCGGGTCACCCGGCGGACCAATTTCTCCGGGGTGATCGCGACTCGCCTCGGATCGTCGCTTGCTTCGCCCGCCGGAGCGCGCGCTACCGAGGCGCCGAGTTCGGGATCCGGACCGGTCCGCCCGCGGCCCGCTTCATCGGTCTCCGCCGTTCCTTCTCCGCCGGCCCGCCCCGGTTCCTCCGCGCGCCCTTTTCGCCCCTCCTGCGCCAACCACTTTCTCGCGATCTCCGAGGCCCGCTGGATCAGTCCGTAATCGTAAATCCCACCCGCGGCCGGCCCCTTCCGCGCTTGAGACTCCTCTTCTCGAATCTCCTCGGCCTTCGCCGTGGCACGACGCATCCGTTCCTCTTTGAGGCGTTTTTGCACCGCGCGATAGGCGGCCAGTTGTCCGTAGAGTTCCTCGGCCTGCGGCGCCAGCGCCTCGAGATGCTTCCGGTCGATCTCCTTCGGATGCTCGCCACCGACCCTCTGCCGCAAAAGCGCGCGCTTCACCTCGAGATTCCGCGCCTCGCGGTCGAGCTCCGCGATCCGCTTCTCCACGAGTTCTTCCGTGGAGGGCGTCGCTGGAATCTCCGGCGGAACGCCGGACTTTGCCTCGCCTTCACGCGCATCCCTTTTCTTGGATGCAGCCGCACCGAGCAATTCCTTCAGTTGCTGCCGGTTCCGCTCCAGCAGCCTCTTTCGTCGCTCGATCGTCTCGATCTTCAGTGATTCTCGTTCCTTCTCCCGGGCTCCCTCGACCATCCGGCGCTCCTCGGGACTTGTCCGGGACCATCGCGGCAGCGCCACCTCCGCCCACTTCCCCCAGAACTCCGCCTGTCTCTTTCGCCGGATCTTCTCGTCCCTCTGCCGCAACTCCTCGCGTGCCTGAAGCCGCAACAATTCCTCGAGCCTCTTTTTCTTGGCGGGGACGAGATTCTCTTCCGACGAGAGTTCCTCGATCTCGCGCTTTCGGAGCCGGTTCCGCGTCTCGTGCCACTTCTCGAATCCCCCCTCGCGATATGCACGCGCAAGTTCCTCCGCCTCTTGTTGCCGCTTCTGCATCTCGCGCCGGATCCGTTCGATCCGCTCCTGCTCCGTCTCCTGCGGCCGCTCCTTCCCTTCCTCCGCAACCGTAATATCGCCCCCGCCCAAACCGCTCCCGGCGGTGCCCCGTTCTCCGGCCGGATTCGCCTCGACGCCGCCCGCCGGAAGGATTCCGGTTCGGCGCGGCGCGATCGGAGCGGCCGGAACGGGGTCTCGCCCGCGCCCGTTCGGGGAAACCGTACCGGACGCCGCACCTCCGCCCTCCGCGGCTCCAGCGACGGCTCCCGAGGCTGCGGCGATGCCGCCCCCCGACCCCGCTCCGGAGACACCGGCGACCACCCCGACCGCCGCTCCGGCGGGCTTCTCCTTCGCCGCCGGCCGCGCGGCCGCCTTTGCGCGCTGTCGCTTCAATCCCGCCGCGTAGAGCCCGGCCCAACGCGGCGCCTTCGTGATCTTGAGTTTCTCCTTGTCGTCCAGTTCAACCTCGAAGCCTTGCTTCTTCAGTTCCTCCACCGCGGCATCGCGGCGCACTTGCGCCCGTTGTTGCTCTTCACGAATCCTTCGCACGGCCGCGATCCGCTCGTTCGCTTCCGCCTTCCCCCATTCCTTCGCGACTCCCGCGCCGATCGCGGCACCGGTGATTCCACCGGCCACGGCTCCTCCCGCGCCCGCGGCCACCGCGGAGCCGCTTCCCGCCACGGACGGGGACTCCACGACGCCGGCGGCGCGGATTCCTTTCTTCAACCCGGCGCTGACCCGCTCGAGGTTCTGCAGGCGCGCCTGCTGCCGCTGAAGTTCCCCGGCGGCCTTCTCAAAGGCGCGCGCCCGCCGGGCCAGCTCCGAGCGGTTGACGCTTCCGTCCGGGTTGATCGCCGACCCGAACGAACGATTGTATTCACCGACGGCGTTGTGCGCCTGGTCCGCGGCGGCGTCGAACCGGTCGAAGTTGTAGTCGTCGACGGCGCGGCGGTAGTCGTCCTCCAGCGCCGCGCGTTTCCTCTGCAGAGCCCTTTTCTTCCGCTCACTGTCCCGGACCTCGCGCTCGAGCCGCCGCACCTCGCGCTCCAAGCGGTCGATCTCCTCCTTCGGGCGGTGGAGGCGCCTGGCGCGCTCGAGCCTCTGCCGCGCACCGGGCGTTCTTCTGCTCGGATTATCCAGCCGTTTTTTCAAGTCGTAGGCGTCCCGGCCGAGTTTCGCGGACTCCTTCTTCAGCGCCTCGAACTTCTTCTTGATTCCGTCGATCCGCGCGCGGGTCTTGTCCAACCGATCGAGGCCGTCGTGGAGGTCCGGCGGTTGCTCTCCCCCCTTTCCGATCCGCGCCCGCGCATTCTTCACCTTCTCCAGCGACTTCCCAAGCCGGTCGCTTTGTTTCTTCAGGTCCTTGTTTGTCATCCGCGACCAGGAGCGCCCGTCGAATCCCCCCGGCTTTCCCGTCGCGCTCAGAGATGTCCTCTGGAAGAAGCCATCCCAATCCTCGAACGTTCCTCCATCCTCCTTGACCAGTTCCTTAGCGGCCTTCCGCGCGTCGATCTCCAGCGCCCGAACCTTCTTCTCGACACCATGAACACCGCCGTTCTTCTTCAACGTCCGCCGGATGTTGCGGTATTCCTCTTGCTCCTTCGGCGTCATCGGTTTCTTATGGCGGACTTTCTCATCGAGTTTCCAAAAGCGCCGATACATCTCGTCCCATTTCCGCCGCATCTCCTCGGCCTTCTTCCGCTTCATCCGGGCCTTCCATTCCTTCTTCGTCAAACCTTCGCCGCGGTCGAGGCGGTTTTCGAGGTCGGCGTTGCGCTTCTCCCAATCGCGCGCCCTCCGGTTGAAATCCTGGATCTTCTTGGCCAATTTCGAACGCTGCTTCAAACGTTGCTGCCGCCGCTGGTACAGTTTTCTCTTCTGTTCCTTGATCTCCCGGCACGGCGGGCTCTGGCAGTTGGGATCCCCCGAGCGGCGGATCTTCTGCTCCTTCTCCCGCAGGTTCTTGTCCAGCGCGTCGTCGTCTTCGTCCGCTTGATCGAGTTTGTCCTGCTCCTCGTCGATCTTGTCCCGCTCTTCGTCGAGATCCTTCCGCTCGTCGTCGAGACGTTGGCGCTCGCGCGCGTTGCGCTCCCGCGCCGGATGCTTCTTCCGCCGCTCACGTTCCTTGTCAATATGTTCCTTCTCTCCCTCGAGGTCCTTCTCGAGTTTCTCCAGTTCCTCGTCGAATTTCTTGTCTTCCTCGTCCTTGGCCTCCTGAATCTCGGCCAGCAACGCCTCGTCGAGGTCTTCCTCGTCGCCGCCTCTCGACTCCGCACGCTGTTCCTTACAGCGACCGGTCGAGACGGAAACAACCACGCCCGCGGCCACCGTCACTCCGCCCGATACGTCGCGCCCGCAGAGTGTGATTCTCTTCCGGAAGCCCTCCCCCGCCGGATAGTGAGGCCCGGTGGCGACGGCCGGCCCTCCCGCCGCGCCCGCTGCCGATTGCGAGGCCGGGGGCTGTGCCGATCCGCTCGGACCATACCCGACCTCGGGCCGCGGCGGCGACGTTGTGGTCGGCCCCGCGGAGCCGGAGGAACCGGAAGCCGGTTGCGAAGCCGGGGGCTCCTCCCGCGGCGCCTCTTCGGTCGGTTCCGCGGGTTGGGATGAGGCGGACCCGGAGGAGGCTTCGGCTTCCCGCGCCTTTCGTTCCTCGTACGCGCGGCGCGATTCATCCGCCACTCGTCCTGCTACGCCCGAGGCGTCCGCGCCCCAGCGACTCTGAGACCCGGAGGCTGCGGGAGTATAGGCCGGCGTCCTGTTCTTCTCCTTCAGGGCCGCCGCGTAACCGTAGGAGGAAGCGGCGGCCGCGGCAAAGCGCCCCACGGCAAGAATCTCGATGCACGCCAGGTTCGGTATCCGGAGGCGACGGGACGAGCCCGGGGGAATGGTCGTTCCGTTGGAATAGCCGTCGCCGTTGACGGAGAGATCGACGGTATAGGGCGAGGAATTGGTGACGGTCAGACCTGTCAGACACGGTTCCGCCGAGGAGGAGCCGGTCGCCTCGATGCCTGCGCCGGGCGACGTCCGCGATGAGCCCGGCGCCGCCACGGCGGACCCGGCGATGCCGGAGACCGGAGCCGCGGCCGCGGCGGCACCGGAAACCGCGGTACCCGTGGGGGAGGGGGTGACCCGCGTGGCGGCCGCGGGGACGGCGGACGAGGCGGAGAGCAACGCACCCACCGGAAAGAGAAGAAGGAGGAGAAACGTTCGAAACGGATTCTTATCCATACACTATCGCTGAACCGTATCCTGCCGCTTGCGTCCGAGCAAGAGAAACGGTAACCGGTTGACCCCACGTTCGTCCGCGCGTCACCAAACCGCTCTTCGCAGGTTTTCCGACCTGCGAAACACCCGTCAGGCCCCTTGTCATTCCGAGGAGGGTGGTACGCGAAACCACTCCTGTCATTCCGAGCGAGGCGGCGCGGAGCGACGCCGACGAGGAATCCCCCAAAAGCGCCAACCGGCGGAGTAGCGGCCAAGGAGCGCAATCCCCGGGACCGCAGGCATCCTGCCTGCAAGGATGGAACGTAGGTTCTCCAACCTGCGGAGGGCGGATCGGTGCTTCGCAGACTGGAGAGTCTACGCTCCAAGGTGGAACGGAAACGAAACGCGAGTTCTCCGACCTGGGACCGCAGACATCTTTGCCTGCGAAAACCGCTTCGTAGAGGATCACCTTTTTCGGCCGCCCCACCGGGTTTCGCTCAGAAATGGATTGACACGATTCGACAAAAGTACCCATTTTGCGCTATGCACCCTTTCTGACATATGCTTATGAACCCTCCCAAGTTCCTTTTTAATACCCCCTCTCTCTGCTTCACCTCGATCCCAACATCATTGTACACTTCTCACGGCGGAACCCGAGGAAGACTTCATCAAGGAGGTGCGCTCTCCCTTCTCCTCGCGTCTCGCCGTATCCCCGGGTCGGCGGCAGGGGGGGGAAGGAGGAAGACGAAGAAATGAAGAACGAGGTTCTCTTCCTTTCGGGAAGAACCATCTCTCGTCTCTTCTCAATGCGAGAAGCGATCCGAATCATCGAGAGGGCATTCCACAACCACGCTTTGGGGAGAATACGGATGCCGCCGAAGGTCTATTTGGATCTTCCCGAGTACGACGGGGATTTCAGGGCGATGCCGGCGTTCTCGAAACCCGATCGGGCAGCCGGAGTCAAATGGGTCAACTCTCATCCTGGAAACGCCGAGCGGGGCCTTCCCACCGTAATGGCCGTTTATATTCTGAACGATCCCATCACGGCGGTTCCCTTTGCCGTAATGGATGGGACGGTTCTAACGAGGATGAGGACGGGGGCGGCGGGGGGAGTCGCGGCCCGGCATCTTGCTCAAAGAAACATTCGTGTTGCCGCCTTCATCGGAGCCGGGGTCCAGGCGATGATGCAAATCGAGGCCCTTGCAATCGTCCGAAAGGTAACGATGGCGAAGGTCTTCGATCCCTCGCCCGAAGCCGTTGCCGGGTTCCGAAGAAGGGCGCGGCGGCTTGGGGTCAAGACTGTCGCCGTCGAGTCACCGGAAGAAGCGGTTGCCGGAGCGGACATCATCGTGACAACAACACCCTCGACATCGCCCGTCATCGAAGCCGAGTGGGTTTCCCCGGGCACTCATATCAACGCCATCGGTGCCGACGCTCCGGGAAAGCAGGAACTCGATCCCGCTCTCCTGGGGAAAGCAAGAATCATCGTTGATGACCCGATTCAAGCCTCCCACTCCGGCGAGGTGAACGTGCCTTTGCGCGAGGGGCTCCTCCCCGAGGCGGCGATCAACACGACGCTGGGAGAGGTGGTTGCGGGCTTGAAGCCGGGACGAAGAGACGCCGATGAGATCACGATCTTCGACTCGACAGGGCTTGCCGTCCAAGATGTCGCCGCGGCTTCGTTCATCTACAGGAAGGCGATAAAGGAGGGCCGCGGAAGAAAACTCCGTCTTTTCTAGAGACCCCCGATACTCGAGGGATCGGCCCGACCGCGAAGGTCGAGGCCCGCATTCTCGCACGCCGTCGCCAAATCTGAGTCTTTTCAACGAACGCTAAATTTTGACCTCCATCGAAACCTATAAGCACTCTTGATCCTCGCTTTGCGTGGTTCGCATTCTCCGCCCTGTCATTCCAAGGCGCGTCAGCGCCGAAGAATCTCCGCGGCATAGTATCCCGCCTTCTGTCTTTCCGAGCCCCTCGCATTCGCTCGGGACAGGCTCCGCGAGGAATCCCCTCCACAGGGTATCCCGCCTTCTGTCATTCCGAGCGCCAGCGAGGAATCCCCTTTACGCGGTATCCCGCTCTGGGGGCCGATCAGCACCCCTGGGGGATTCCTCGTCGGCGTCGCTTCACTCCGCCTCGCTCGGAATGACAATTGGCGGAGGGCGACCGGCCGGTCGCCCCTACAAGTTGAAAAAGAGGCGTCGGGTTCGCCATTCCTGCGGGCAGGATGGCCGCGCTCCCAGCCTCCCTCCTCCCCTTTTTTCCCTTATTCCTTTTGCCTTTTGCCCTTTCCCTCCTCTCCCTTCTCCCTTCTCCCTTTTTCCTTTTGCCTTTTGCCCTTTGCCTTTTGACTTTTGCCATCTTCCCTTCCGTGCCTTCCGTGTACTCCGTGGTTTACCCCCCCTCCGCATCTTCCGCGGTCCTTTTGGAGCAGCGTCCCCGCCAAGCGGAAACGTTCAGCGCGTCATCGCGCGCCTCCGTTCATTCTCGACGGCCTTCTCGAAGAACCAGACCGGAGGCATTCCTCCTATTCCCATTCCATTGATGAAGATGGTCGGCGTCTGATAGATACCGACCTCGAGGCCGAATTTGATAGAGCGCAAAAGGTTTCGACGCGCTTCCGTGTCGGCAAAAAGCGCCTCGGTATCCGCGGCGCCGGCCAGAGCCAGGAACCGCTTCGCGTTCTCCTCCCTCAAAAGCGACGGATCCTCGAAGACGACATCGTGGAATTTCCAGAATCGCCCGCGGCGCGCGGCGTATTCCGCGGCCAGCCCCGCCAAACAGGCCCCCGGCCTGATCCACTTCGCCGTTGGATTGCACTCCCGACTCCGGGGATACGGCAGGAAGACGTACTTCACGCCGTACACCTCGACCAACTCCTCGAAGACCGTCGTTGCCTGACGGCAGACATCACAGGTGAAATCGCCGAATTCGACGATCGTGACGGGGGCATCCGCCGGTCCTCGAAACGGCCGCCCTTCGACGAACCGTTCCCAGTCCGGATACCGAGGGAACGTACCGTCCAAGACGGCGGCATACTGGGGATTCCTTTCGAGTTCCCTCTTGCGGGCCATCTCCTGAAACCGGGGCAAGCCGACGACGACAAGCGCGATGGCGACAACGAGGCCGGTCATAATCTTGACATCGTTTCGAACGGAGTCCCATTCCGCTTTCAGAATTTCCGTCGCCGGCGCTCGACTTTTTCTCCAAAGCAGAAGCGAGATGAGAAAAAGGATCGGCGTGAGAATATGAAGGATGAGGCAATAGGGGCAATACGCGCGCAGCCGCACCTTCGAAACGTAGACGAGCCAGAGGCAAAAGAGCGAGGCGGCGCCGGTGAGTATCACCAAGCCCAGCGCGTTCCGATCCGCTCGTCGTGGATTCCAAACCCCCTGAACCGCCATCAATCCGAAAAGGACGTAGGAGACAATGCCGTAGGTGGAAAGAGAAATCTCGAAGATCTTTCCGTAGCGGGAACGAAGGGCGGGAGCGCAATCGAATCCGGGAGCGAGGTGGCAGGCGGCGGCGAAGGATTCGAGATTCCCCTGAAGGTAATAGAGCCAGAGGGAGTCGATCGCCGCGAGGAGACAAAGGAAGGCGAGAAGGCGCCAAAGGCGGCGTTCCTGTTTATCTTCTCCCGCCCGCTCCTCGTTCCATTCCTCTGTCACGCGTTCGAAACATCCTTCGCATTCGAAGGAATTCGAGAGAAATCCATAAAGCGCAGGAAGAGGCGGTTGAGGTCATCGAGGAGGCGCTTTCGGTTCGTCTTCACGGCCGAATCCTCGGCGTTCACGAGAACCTTATCGAAGAACTCATCGACGGCGGGGCGCAGGTCCGCGACGGCATCGAGTGCCCGATCCACGTCGCGCCGTTCGAGCCTTTCCTCGACGAACCTCTCCGCCTCCCGAAAACGCTTCCAAAGCGCCTTCTCCGCCGGCTCACTCATAAGATTCTCGTCCACGCCTTCTCCCCTCGGTACCCGTCCTTCCTTCCTGAGGATATTGGCGACCCTCCGGAACGAGACAACGAGATCCTCGAAGTCGTCTCGCTTCGGAAGGCGGGACGCGGCCCGCAAGCGGGCCAAGAAGTCGCGCGGATCGTCCCAGCCCTTACCCTCTTCCCCGGCTGTTCCGATTTCGCCTCCTTCCTCCTCCTCCTCCTCCGGCACCGTATCGGTTTTCCGGCTCTCACCGACGCCGACCACGGAATGCCTCGGGACGGCCGAGGCCACGGCGTCCGCTATTTCAATGTTCAATGTTCCTCCCTTTTCCCCTCCCAACTCCTCCCAATGCTCCACCACGTAGTGAAGGAGTCGGGCTCGAAGAAAACGCTTCACGGAGGGCAAGGAGACGAGTTCGGAGAAGCGAAGATTCGGTTCCTCCGCGAAGAGAATCCGGATGATCCCGATCGCCGCGCGGCGCAGTCCGAAAGGATCCGCGCTTCCCGTCGGCTCCAACCCCACCCCGAAGATCGTCTCTAGAAGGTCCGCCTTGTCCGCGACCGCCACGACCGCCGAAAGCCCACGCGGCACCTGCGTGTCGTTTCCCAGCGGCCCGTAATGCTCCTCGATCGCCGCGGCGATCTCCGCGTCCATCCCCTGCTCTTCCGCGATTCGACGCCCCACCACCCCCTGCAATTCTGGAAACTCGAAAACCATCTTCGTCGTGAGATCCGCCTTCGCCAAAAACGCCGCTTCGGAGGCCTTCGCGGCATCCACTCCGAACCCCGGAGCGATCCTCTCCGCCAACCTCCGTATCCTTTCGACACGCTCTCCCATCGAACCGGCGTCCTTTTGGAAGGTGACCCGATCGAGATCGGGGACGCGTTCCCGCAGCGGCCTCTTCACGTCCTCCTCCCAAAAATACTTCGCGTCGGCAAGACGGGCGGAAAGCACCCGCCGGTTTCCGGAAACGACGTTCGCGCAAAACACCTCGTCCGACCGCCTGTCGCCGAAGGTCCGATCAGCGACGACCAAGAATTTGTTAACAAGAACCCCGTGCCGTTCCAGGGGGAGATATTTTTGGTGACGCCACATCGTCAGTTCAAGCACGTCGCGCGGCACGGAAAGATAAGCCTGGTCGAACTCCGCTTCGATCACGCGCGGAGCCTCGACGTGATCCGCCAGATAGGCCGTCGTCGTCTCCTCGTCCATTCTGACGACCTTGAAACCGGTCTCGGCTTCCTTTTCCGAAACCGCCTTCTCAATCGACGCGATTCTTTCTTCGTGATCGGCCTTCACCCCGGCTCCACGCAGCACGTCAAAATACCCGCCCGCGGAAGAAACCACGATCTCCTCCAGGAGATCCTCGGAGGCACCGTTGTTCTTGATCCGCCGAACCCGGGTGGTTCTCCCCGACTCGATCCGCCCCCAGCGGAAGACGATCGGCTCCGTCCCGAGCAGCGCGACAATCCACCTCACCGGCCGGACGAAACGCTTCCCCGAGTCGTCCCAGCGCATCGATTTCGGCCACGATACGGCATCGATGAGCGCAGGGATCCTTTCGCGAAGCACTTCCACCATCGGACGCGCCGGATGTGTGATCCGCGCGCGACAGTAGCCGCCTTCCACCTCGAGCGCGGAAGGTTCGAGACCGAAGCGGCGTGCGAAACCGATCGCCGCCTTCGTTGGGTTGCCATCGGAGTCGAAGGCGACGCGCTCCGGCGGACCCTTGACCGACTCCGAGCGTGCTTCCGTCTCCAACGGCAGTTCCGGTAGAAAGAGAACCAACCGGCGCGGGGAACCCGTGACACGAATCGCATCGACCGCCGGCTCGGCCCCCGGAATGTCCGAAAAGAGGTCCCGCGCCGCCGCCTTCAAAGAGGCACGGCCGCCGGGAAGAAAGGCCGCGGGGATCTCCTCACAACCGATCTCCAACAGAAAGGCAACCATCAGGACGGCGCCTCCCTCTTCTCCTTCCTGTCGCTGGAATTCTCCGCGAGAGGAAAGCCCAAGGCTTCCCGCCACTCCAGATAGGCGACGGCGACGGCGCGCGCGATCCGCCTGACACGCCCGATGTATCCTTGCCGCTCGGTCACCGAAATCGCGCCACGGGCGTCGAGCATATTGAAGGTATGCGACGCCTTGAGAACGTGATCGTAAGCGGGAAAGACGAGAGGAGTCGGGATACCCTCGGCGTCCTTGTACGTCGTCTTCGCCAAACGCAACGCCTCCTTCTCACAATAATCGAAGTATCGAAAGTGGAAATCCACGTCGCTCTCCGAAAAATTGTAGTGGGAAAATTGGAACTCCGTGGCGTGATGGATCGCTCCGTACTTGAGCCCTCCGCCCCACTCGACCTCGTACACATTGTCGATCCCTTGGAGATACATCGCGATCCGCTCGAGGCCGTAGGTGAGTTCCAACGAGATCGGATCGAGGTCGAAGCCGCCTGCCTGCTGAAAATAGGTGAACTGCGTGATCTCCATCCCATCCAGCCAGACCTCCCAGCCCAGCCCCCACGCCCCCAGCGTCGGCGATTCCCAATCGTCCTCCACGAAGCGAATATCGTGGTCATCGAGAACGATCCCGAGCTCGGCCAGGGAAGCAAGATAGAGTTCCTGGGCGTTGGGTGGAGCGGGTTTGAGAATAACCTGGTATTGGTAATAATGCTGGAGTCGGTTCGGATTCTCTCCGTAACGGCCGTCCGTCGGACGGCGGGAGGGTTCGACGTATGCGACTCGAAAGGGTTCCGGTCCGAGACAGCGGAGAAAGGTGTGCGGTGAAAAGGTCCCGGCCCCCTTCTCGATATCGTAGGGTTGGGCGATCAGACAACCGCGCCGGGAAAAAAAATCGCTCAAACGAAGTATGATCTCCTGAAGATTCATCTCGCGGCAAAGCCTAACGAAACGCTCGAAAAAAGGGAAGAACGAAAACGAAGCGCCTCGGCAACGCGCCCTTCTCTCCGCCTCTCCAGTTTGGAAATGCCCCGTCCGGCCTTCGTCGGTTGGAGAACCCGCGCCCCGTTCTTGTTCCGCCGTGGAGACCGGACTCCCCAGCCCGCGGTGGAGCCCGGAGGCCCGCGGTGGAGCCCGGACTTGCCGGTCGGGTGATCAACCGCGAAAGGATAGGAATGGAAACGTTTCCCGCCGCCGATAACGAAGCCGGACTGGGAGATAACCTCGTTCCTGACAAAAAACCTCGTTCGGCCAGGACCAGTGCCTCAAGCAAGAACCTTGCCATAGCAACGGTCTTTCCGATATATTCTCTGTATGCTCCGTCTTTTCAAAATAACGAAATCTTCTTGCCGAAAAGCCGGCACCTCTCACTTCCCTCTTTCCAGCCGGCACTCCGTCTCCTCGAAAACGGCTTCCTCATCAAGAACCGCCCGCTTCTCCCGTCTCCGTTCTCTCCTTATCGCCACTCTCCTCGTTCCTCTCATCTTCGCTTGCGGCTCCTCGCATCACGCTCGTGAGCTCGCCTCCTCCAAGAATCGATCCGCAACCCAAACCCGCGGTCGGGCCTCCAAGGTCTCGATGGAGGTCTTCAACGAAACGGGGGCCCTCGAGTACCGCTTTCAGGCCGCCTCCCTCCTCGACCACGGAACCGATGTCACGGGCGACAGCGTCCTCGTCTTCTTTCCCTCTCCCCCGGATTCCTCTTCCTCGCCTTCCTCGCCTCTCTCCTCCGACGGCCCCTGTACGCTGACGGCTCCCGCCGCCCGCCTCATCCCCGAAGAGGACGGCAACCGAATCGAGGTGGCGGAGGCCTTTCGTTTGGTTTGGAAGAGCGGACTGAGAATCGACGGGGAAACGGCCTCGTGGAAGGCGAACCTCCTCCAGACAAATCGCCCCCTCCTCGTCAGACGAGGAGAAAGCCGACTTTCGGGAAGCTCCGGTCGCGTCGCCACCCGAAAGAGACATCTATATCTCAGGGACGTCGAGGGAATCCTTGCGGGAGGCGATCTGAACTGATGATTCTCTTCCTGGTTCTGATTCAGACCGCGGTTTCTTCTCCCCCTCCTCCCCATCCACCGATCTATACCTCTTATTCGGCTCGGTGGGTGGCGCCAGTTTCCACGCCCGCGGCCGATTCCGCCTCCCCCTCCGACAGCGCCGTTCCGGTCGAGATTCGATATGCGGAAGAGGCGGAGTACATCGGAGAGGAGCACCGCGCGGTTCTGACGGGCTCGGTTCATATCGTTCGCGACAGCATGACCTTGCGCGCCGACCGAGTCGTACTCTTTCTCACCGAGGACGAAAAGGCGTTGGAACGGGCGGTCGCGGAGGGGCACGTCGAGATCGTGGACGGGAACCGCCGAGCGCTGGCGGACCACGCGGTGTACACGGAGGCGACGGGGGAGATCGTCCTGACGGGACATCCGCGCCTCTTCGACGGCGGCAACCGTATGCGTGCGCGGCGCATCCGCTATCATCTTCAATCGCGCTCGATGCGTGCCGAGGGCGCGGTGCGCGGAATCCTGATTCCGGCCTCCCCGCGATGACACTCGAGGCTCACAACCTCACCCTCGATTACGGCCGTAAACGCGCTGTCGATGACCTCAGCCTCCGCGTCGAACGTGGTCAGATCGTCGGCCTGCTCGGTCCCAACGGCGCGGGAAAAACTTCCACCTTCTACATGATCGTCGGTCTCCTTCGCCCTCTTACCGGCCGCGTTCTCCTCGATGACGAGGACATCACCCATCTTCCCCTTCACGAACGCGCTCGAAAGGGCATCGCCTATCTCCCCCAGGAAGCCAGTGTCTTCCGCGATCTCACGGTCGAGGAAAACCTTATCGCCGTCCTCGAATACCACGAGAAGGATCGAGAACGGATCCGCCGCCGGACAGATCGACTCCTCGAGCAGATGGGGCTCGAGCGGGTCCGGGAAAGCCCCGGCCGCGTTCTCTCCGGAGGAGAGCGCCGGAGGGTCGAGATCGCGCGCGCCCTCGCGATTCATCCGAAATTCCTCCTCTTGGATGAACCTTTCGCTGGGATCGACCCGAAACAGGTCTCGGATCTCCAACAGATGATCGGTTCGCTCAAACAAGCGGGGCTGGGAGTGCTTATCACCGATCACAACGTCCACGAGATGCTGGACGTCGTCGATACCGCAACGATCATCCACGAAGGACGCATCCTCAAGACCGGAAACTCTCACGAACTCGTCAACGATCCCCTTGTACGGAAACACTATCTCGGCGACGATTTCCGTTGGGAATCCTCGCGCCCCAAGGAAAACGTGACCGCGGCCGGGTCGACCGCCGGAGACCCCCGGTTATGATCGAACAGCGCCTCGAGACGAAGCAAATCCAGGGGCTCGTCCCGACCGTTGAGATGCAACAGGCGATCGCTCTGCTTCCCATGTCCACTCTCGAACTTCAACAGCACGTCCAACAACAACTGCAGGAGAATCCGATGCTGGAACTGGCGGAAGAGGAGCCGGAGGAAGAAGCCGAGGAATCGAAGAAGGAGGAATCGGAGACGCAGGCGGCGGCGGAGCAAGAATCGAGTATCGCTGATGCGGAAGACGAGCCGCTCCCCGAGCCTCCTACGGAAAGCGAACCCGAGTTCGAGCCCTCCGATCCCGACTATGAAAACCTCTTCTCCGATCTTCCGCCCAGCGTTCCGACCCGCGACTCCACCGGCGACGACGCCGGTTCCGTGATGGAACGCACCACCAGCGAGGCTGAAACCCTCTCCGACCATCTTCTGGAACAAGTTCGTATGACCACAACAGACCCCGAGATAAGGCACGCGGCGGAAATCGTTATCTCCCGACTCGACGCCGACGGGTTTTGCGATATGAGCGCGGAGGAGTTGGCGGAAGCCTGCAATATCGATCCGACGACGATGCAAACAGCGTGGTCGTTGATCCGGACACTGGATCCTCCGGGAGTAGGAGCGCGCAACGTAAGAGAATGTTTGCTGATCCAGATGGAACGAAAAGGTTGGATCGGCTCGACCGCCTTCGCGATGATCCGCGACCACTTCGAGGAAGTCGGAAAAAACCGGCTCCCGACGGTCGCGCGCAAGCTCGGGGTTTCACTCGAAGAGGTCGTCGCGGCGCTCGAACAGATCAAAACGCTCGAACCGCGACCGGGACGATCCTTCGGGTCTCAAGAAACGAATTACATCGTCCCCGATGTCATCGTCGAGAAGGTCGGAGGGGAATATGTGGTCTCGCTTCGCAATGACGGCATCCCGCGCCTGCGCGTGAGCCGGTACTATCGAAACCTTTACGAACAGTTACGCCGGCACCGAAACAAGGATACCCAATACCTCAAGGATCGTCTCGATTCCGCCGTCCTCCTCATCAAATCGCTCGAACGCCGCAAAAACACGCTGTACCGCGTCGCGAAATCGATCGTGAACCATCAGATCGAGTTCTTCGAATACGGCCCCAAATACCTCAAGCCGATGACGCTGCGCGTCGTGGCCGACGATCTTCAGGTTCACGAATCCACCATCTCTCGAATCACGACCCAAAAGTACATGCAAACACCCAGAGGGACCTTCGAGATGAAATTCTTTTTCACCAGCCCCGTCGAGACGGAATCCGGCGAAAGCCTTTCCGCGCGCAGTGTCCGCACCATTTTGAAGGAGATCATCGAGAGCGAGAATCCCCGACGCCCCTATTCGGATCAGCAGCTGGCTGAAATACTCAAGAAACGCGGATTTCGAATCGCACGCCGCACCGTCACGAAATACCGCGAACAGATGAATATCCCGCCTCTCAAACAACGCATCCGCTACCTCGATTCCTGAAGTTCACCGGAGCAACGGAAAACGCCTCCTGGGACCGCGGGCCTCCCTGCCTGAACAAAGACCCGCGAAGAGCGCCATCTCCGCGGCCGCAGGCATCTTTCGTGCGGAAAAGCAATGAGGGGCGGATGTCCTCCGCTTTGACACCATCGCCGTTTCGAGGAGGGTTTTCATGCCGGCAGGCAGGCATCTTGCCTGCCGAATCTGGAGCGCAGGTTCTCCAACCTCCGGAAGTGAGAAAGAGACAAAGAATGTAAACCTGAAAACCACGCATCCTGCCTGCAAAAACGGGTTTGTAGAGGACCACCTTTCGGCCTCCCCGATCATATCCGAGGTTTCGCCCAGGAGGGGACTGACATGATGCCACAAAAGGTA
>RFFU01000088.1 GCA_003697085.1 Candidatus Hydrogenedentota bacterium | reverse complement strand
GTGTGTCGCTTCGCTCCCCCCTGGTGTCATTCCGAGCGAGGTGGAGCGAAGCGACGCCGACGAGGAATCCCCCAGGGGTGCCGATCGGCCCACGGGGCGGGATACCCTGTGGAGGGGATTCCTCGCGGAGCCTGTCCCGAGCGAATGCGAGGGGCTCGGAATGACAGAAGGCGGGATACCACGCGGCGGGGATTTCTCGGCGCTGGCGCGCCTCGGAATCCCTCGAAATCCCCTGGGGAAAGAGAAACGGAAGAGAATCTTTCTTCGTTATTCTTTTCCGGCTGCTTTCCTCAGGCGTTTCGCCAGTGCGTGAAGGAGACGCTGGCGGTGGGTGATGAGACCAGTTCGGAATTTCGTGCCATCGCGGAGGATGATCGCCAGACCGTAATACGCCGTCGCTCGACCACCGGCTCCGAGGCTGCTCGATTCGATCGTCGTGTGAACCTTTTCCACGACCTCGGTGGGAAACGTCCAGACGAAGCCGATCCCGAGCCAACTCTTCTTGAGAAGAACGGTACCCGTGCGCTCGATGCGCAGCCATGTTTGACTCAGGAGTGTGTGGAGGATGAAGAGCCCGAGGAAGAAGAGGATAACGCCGAAAATCCCGAGGACGAAGAAGGGGGCTTCGTGGGAGGCCAAACCATAAGCGATTCCTCCAAATATCAAGAACACGACGATCAAAACCAAGGAGGCGGTCAGAATTCGAAACGGAGGAAGGAATAATTCCATTGCGTCGGGAGTTTCGTTGAAGCGGGCCGGAGAGAGCGCGGATAAGTCAACCTCCTGGAGGCTTGCGGCGACCTCTTGTTCGATCGAATCCGAGGTCAGGGCGGGATCGGTTCGATCCGTGGACTTTACGGGAACCTCGAAGGTCGCCTCGTAATCGATTCCGGGGATTGATGCTGAGGCCGTCAACATCCAGACGATCCTGTTGGCCGGATTCGATTCATCGGTTTCGGGACGATCACAGGGAACAGGGAGGTCCACGGGGATGACGGCTGCCGGGCCCAAAATTCTCACTTCGCCCTGCGGAACCGTCTGTTCCAGGTTCCACTTCAGATCGTAATGTGTCGAACGATTTTTCCCGGTTCCGGTGACATAGATGTGGACACAGGACCACGAGAGCAGAACGTCGGAGGTCAGGAAGGTACCGCCGCGTTCGACGGTGATTTCCCCTCGGAATCGACTTCCCAGCGGGACGGGAAGAGGAGAGAAACGGAAGGTGGAGATACCGAATTTGCGGGCTTGGACGGTGAGACGGATCGCGACGACAAGAACGATGATTCCGACCAAGGGAAAGAAAGACATCAAGGTGACCGTCCCATAATCGCCGTTGTGCCAGGCGTCCGGGATTCCTCGAAGAAGAAGCGGGAGCGAGGCGACGAGGTTCCAGAAGACGGCGAAGAACCAGAAGAAGCGTGCATCCTTTCCGGTCGAGCATCGAATTTCACCGCCGCCAATCCCGAATTCGGCTCCGGTCGTCTCGAGATTCGACAGCGCGTCGCCGCCGCGGACGTGCTGTCCCGCGGATCCGCCACGGCGAATCATCAGAAAGAGAAAGATGACGGTCGCAATGAGGAGAATAACGCCGAGGAGGAGGGGAAAGAGCAAGGAGAGAGAAAAACCGGGTTCCAGAACGGCGAAAGCCGGATTCTTCGGATCGTAATGAACCCGCACTCTTTTCCCCTTCGGATACCGGTTGACGATTCCTTGCGCATAAGAGGGGTTGCTGGTGCTCACGTCAATCACCCGTACCCGTGATCCGCGATACCGCCGGCCGGAGACAGAGTACACATATGAGATTTCCGCGCCGTAGGTCGTCGAGGAATTCTTTCCCGTCGAGTGATGGATGACGACCTTGCTTTCCGTGACGATTCCGTTTGTCGAGGGCCAGGATTGGGAGAGGTGGGCTTGATAGGCCCGGTGGAGTCCGAACGCGCACATCGCGATTCCGACCAGGAAGAAGAGGGAGAAGAAGAGGATGAAAAACGCCTTCGAGCCTCGGCGCGCGTTGGAAGAATTTCGTTTTCTGCTTTTCACGGCAAATCCTCCAGAGCGATCACCATCAAACTTCCTCCGTACGGGCCGATCCAGAGCCGGCCGGAATCGTCGATGAAGAGCGTGAAGATGTCCTTGAGCGGAAGGCCCAGAACCGGGCGATACTGCTTCCAGCGTGTTCCTCTCTTGACAAAGAGGCCGTCTCGGTTCCACGCTCCGGCCGCGATCGTACCCGTTTTCGATTCCACGGCGATCGCGTTGATCCAGATTCCGGGCAACTCCTTTCCGAGGATACGGTATCGGGAATCGAGCCGAAGGATCCCCGATTTCTTGGTTCCAACAAATATCTCATTTTTCGAAAAAGCGAGCGACTCAATCGCGACCGCCTGGCTCGGAAGCGTCCAGACAGGGACCCATCGAGCGTCGGGTCCGGTCCCTTCGCGCCGGTAGAGTGTGCGATAATTCCAACACCAGAAGGTTCCGTCCGGCGCCCGAGCCAGTCCCTCGGCGGAGCGCGGCTCCGACGCGCGATGAACGATTCCATCGAACGGGATCGAAAAAACGCCGTCGTATCCCGCGCAAATTATGCTTTCTCCATCGAGGGCCAAACCGACCACGCGGCGTCCCTTCTCCTGTGTCAGCGAGGTCGAGGACCATCGCCCGTTTCGATATTGAAGGATTCGCCCGCGCCAGGTTCCGAGAAGGAAGTGGTTCTCCGACGGAAAGGAGGCGGTGGAGATCGAAGGAGGCTTTCCCTCGAAGTGTTCCTTGTAGGTCTTGTAGTCGTAAACGATACGGTATTCGGTCGGAATTTCGCTGGACGGGCGGAGGTAATAGACGCGGTATCCGGTGGCGACAAGAAATCCGTTGTCGGGAAGTTCCGAAAAACCTCGAATCCCGGTGATGCGTTCGAAACGGTGAAGACGGATTCGGAGGAGGACGGGATCGAGAACGGGGGAGAGGGTATCGAGGAATCTTCGCTGAAGCGCGGGGGTTTGGAAGAGGAGAAGAATTGCGGCGGCCAGTGCGGCGAAGATGATCTTCCAGGGCCACGGAATCTCGAAACGAACGGTATAGAGTTTTTGTTTTTTTCGGAGGGGGGGTTGAGCGAGGTCCGCGTTCACTTGCCGAAAGCAGCCCGGAGGGCTTCGGTAACCCGTTCGACATCGGCATCGGTCAGATAGGGCGTCATCGGCAGGGAGAACGTCGTATCACCGATCGCCTCCGCGTTCGGAAAATCTCCGGCGGAATACCCATACTTTTTGCGGTAATACGAGAAGAGGTGGACGGGGCGAAAATGAACCGCGGTGCCGATGCCCCGGCGGCGCAGTTCGGCCAGCAGTCGGTCCCGCTCCGCGCGATTTTCGGCGCGAAGCGCATAGATATGGCGCGCGTGGATGTCACCGGGTGGTGGTTCAGGAGGAAGGGTAACGGGAAGGTCAGCGAACGCCTCGTTGTACCGTCGCCAAATCTCCTCGCGCCGTCGCAGGTGTTTTGGAAGGAGCGCGAGTTGTTTGCGACCGAGCGCGGCGGCAATGTTGGTTAGGTTGAATTTATATCCGGGCAGCAAGACGTCGTAGAAGGGCGTCCCGTCGGCCTCGTAGCGGCGATAGGCGTCGCGATCCATGCCGTGCAATGCGGCGATGGAGGCTTTCGCCGCGAGGTCCTGGTCCTTGACGACCAACATGCCGCCTTCTCCCGTGGTGAGGTTCTTGGTGGCGTAGAAGGAGAAGGCCGCCATATCCGCTTGTGAGACGGGATGCCGGCCGTTGACGCGCGTTTCGATCGCGTGGGCGCAATCGGTGAGATGAAAGAGGTTCTTTTCGCGCGCAAAGGAAGCATATTCTTCCAGAAAGGCCGCGCGGCCGTGAAGGGGAACGGTGATGAGAGCGCGGGTGCGCTCTGTATGAGCCGCGCGCGCGGCAGCGGGATCGAGGAGGCCGGTTTCGAGATCGACGTCTGCGAAGCGCACCGTGGCGCCACGGTGCTCGACAACATTGGCCGTGGCTGTAAATGTCAATGGAGGAACGATGACCTCGTCGCCCGGCCCGATCTCGGCCAAAAACAACGCCAGAAAAAGCGCCGCGGTACCGCTGGAAACGGCCACGGCGATGCCTTCGCCGATGTACCGGCTGAATTCCTTCTCGAACGCCTTCGTCTCGCGCCCTGTCGTGATCCAACCCGAGAGGAGCACTTCAGTGACCGCGGCAACCTCCTCCTCGCTCAAGCACGGTCTGGCAAACGGAATCTCCTCCATAAACGGTTTCTATCATTGATCAGGTGGGGCGTAAATAGGGTGCGTGGAACATTGTGGGGGGAGTTCGATTTTAGTGGTCAGGCTTTTCTGGGAGCACAGGCCTGTCTGCCGCCAGGAAGACCCGCTTGTCGGCAGGCATCCCGGCTGAAAAACCGGTTCGGAGAAGTTCTTCCTATGGTCGTCTCAGTATTATTGTGGCCTTCCCGTCCCGGGGATTCCTCGGCGCTGGCGCGCCTGGGAATGACAGGAGAAGAAGCGTCGGTTTCCCGCTTGAAATGTCGCCATCGTGCCGGTGGTCAGAAGAAAAAGGGGGGACAGGAGGTGAAGAAGAGAGGAAGGAAAATCGAAGGAGCGATCTCGATCAGGCGAGCCCGAGGAGCTGGAGCATATTCGACTGCAGGAGGTTGGCTTGAGAGACAACGGACGACGAGGATTGCGCCAGAATCTGGTTTCGTGCGAGATTCGTTGTTTCGTTCGCGAAATCGAGGTCGCGGATCTGGGATTCAGCGCTGGCTGAGTTTTCCTCCGAGACCTTCACGAAATCGATCGTCTTTTCGAAGCGATTCTGTTCTGCTCCTAGCTCAGCCGCCTTCGCCGTCAATCTATCGACGACGTCGTTGACTGTGGTCAAAGCCTTCTCGGCGGCGTTGCGGGTGGTGAGGTCGATCGAAGAGAGGCCGACTTGTGAGGCGGTAACATTGATCGGGGCAAGCAAGATTGTTTCGTCCTGATTGGCTCCGACGTGGAAACGCCGTCCTTCCGCCGCGGCCTCCCCGGGAACCCCGTACACGTTCATAATGCTTCCGGCATCGCTTCCATCGATCGGCAAGCCGTTGGGAAACCGGTCCGCGAAATCGACGCCGGCGCCGATCAAGGGAAACATAATGGCGGAGTTGGAAGTGTCGTGGCCCAGGCCCAATGCGTGTCCGATCTCGTGAACCGCGATGTGCTTGACGCTGAAGTCTCCGGAAGCGGCGTTCCCCTCGACGCGGAAATTCTCGGCGGAGTCGAAATGAATATCGCCTCCGACGTTTCCCAGACTCCCCGGCGTGCCGGAAGGGGAAAACCCGTGAGCCAGTGTTCCGCCGATTCCATCGAGAGGAACGACAGTGACGCGGAAATCGCCGATCCCGTCGGGATGAGGAAGAGTGTAACTCGGCTCGGCCGGATCGGATGGGACGGAGTTGGGTTTTTCGGCGCCGAGGTTGGTGAAATTGATAGTGAGATTGGCCTTGGCGCCGTTGGCTCGCGAATAGATCCGTTCGAAAAGCCGCTTCCATTCGTTGAAGGCGCTCATGACGTCCGCCTGAAAGGCGGAGGTAGCAGGATTGGAATCCGTTTGATCCTGGGCCGTCGTTATTGCGCCATCCTCGGTCGAGCCGGGAGGGGTAATGAAGGAGACGGTGAAATCGACGGTCTGATCAACGCCCGTAGAAAGGGCATCGATGGCGTTCTTGAGTTCCGCCCAGGGGAAACCAAGCGCCGAGCCGGTGGAGGCCGCGGCCACCGCGGCATTAGAGGTGGAGACAAGAGGACTGTCGAGAAGACTCTGCCCGTTGAAGGTGGTCGAGGTCGTTATTCTTTGGTATTCGGCGATCAATTCCGAAGCCTGTTTCTGGACGAGCGAGCGATCGGCGTCGGTGAGCGTATCGCTCGCGGATTGGACCGCCAATGTCTTCAATCTTTGGACGATGTCGTTCAATTTTCGAATACCTGACTCGGCGGTTTGGATGAGCGAGACGGCGTCCTGCGCGTTCTTTTCCGCTCGATTCAGACCGTTTCGTTGTTGGCGAATCTTATCCGAGATGGCCAAGCCTGCCGCATCATCCCCGGCCGAGTTGATACGCTGGCCCGACGCCATTTTGCGGGAACTTTCAAGGACTTTTCGCTGGAATCCGCCCGCGTGACGGACCGCTGTGTAACCGAAGGAACGATCACGAATGCGAAGCCCGGACATTCTCGAGACACACTCCCTTGCGTTTCTTAACGCCCTTCCGTGGACGCCGATGAATGAGAACCCCTCGTTATCCTTATCGGCGGGAGTTGGAAGATTCTTCTACGGAGTTTTTTTCGAATGGGAGGTTCGGCTCGACCTGGCATAAAGCCCCACATTTTTTTGCCCCCTCTTGATGCTGTGATTCCGACCGAGAAGGTTTGTCAGATTACGGGAAGGGGCCTCGATCGCGGGGCTTACCCGCCGGCAGGATGCGTGCACTGCCGGGGAATTCGCCCAGGATGGCGAGCGAAGGGGGATTCCTCGCGGAGCCTGTGCTGAGCGAAAGCGAGGGGCTCGGAATGTGATGATGGGAGCAGGTAGGATGTCTGGGCTCCCAGAAAGCTTACCTCCCCAGTTTTACTTCGCCCATGATCCGTCATTCCCCCCCGTGGTTAAGGGGACTGGCGTGAGGGGTGGTATGTGATAGAATGGCAAGGGTTACAGAAGAGAGGAAGGAGAGAGCGGTCAATGTACGCGCAAGTCGACATCATTCCTGTCCTTTCGGACAATTACTGCTACGCTGTTCATGCGCGGGACCGCAGTGCCGTGGCACTGGTGGATCCGGGTGAGACGCAATCCGTGATGCGATTTCTTTCGGCTCGCCGGATTATTCCCACGGAGATCTGGCTTACGCACAAGCATTCGGATCACATCGCGGGTGCTGTGCCGCTGGCGCAGCGATACGGAATTCCAGTTCGTGCTCCCTCGGAGGTTCCCGATCTCGAGGTGCGGTGTTTCCAGACGGGGGAAGGGGATCGCTTTCCGTTCGGACCGACGACGGTCGAGGTGAGGGAGGTAGTGGGGCACACGCGAGGCCACGTCGTCTATTTCGTCGAGGACATCATCTTTTCCGGCGATGCGCTCTTCCTCGGAGGGTGCGGCCGATTGTTCGAGGGAACGGCGGCGGAAATGTACGAAAGCCTGGAACGTGTCTTCGGTACGGTTCCGGACAATGTTCGTCTTTATTGTGGCCACGAATACGCGGAAAAGAACCTTCGATTTGCGCTCGAGATCGAGCCGGACAATCCCCGGGTCCGGGCACAGTACAACTACATCAAGGGCTTGAGAGCCGAGGGAAGGCCGAGCGTGCCGGGGGAGATGGGGCGGGAGCGGCAGACGAATCCGTTCCTCAGAACACGCGATCGGAAATTGATCGAGAGCCTCAAGGTTCGGAAGAAGATGGAGACGGCGCCCGGATTGGAGACCTTTGCGGCATTGCGATCCTTGCGGGATCGGTATTGAATGTGTTAGAGGTGCTTCGACCTACGTTCTTTTGTCCGCGGAGAGACAACCGGTTTTGACGATCGATTACGATTCCTTCACTCCGGAGGAACGAGACACCTTCGTGAAGAACGTTCTTTCGGAGAAGGAACTGCTTGCGGCCGTGAACGCCGTGACGCGGGGAGGTTTGAAACCGAAACCTCCGGAGGAGATACTCGAGTTCTGTTTTCGAGTGGCGGTGAAGAAGATGGAACAATTTCGGAAGAAGGTGAAGGAAAAACGGGCCGAAGGACCTTCCGGGAAGAGAGGAAAAGGCGATGTCGGGAACCTATGAATATCGTGGTCTGAGGAAGGAGATTCTTCCGGCGGAAGGGAAACTCGGTATTCTGTTGCCGGGGCTGGGGGCGGTGAGTTCGACGTTGATGGCCGGAGTATTTTTGGTAAGGAAGGGCCTCGGGCGTCCGGTCGGCTCGCTGACGCAGATGTCGAGGATCCGCCTTGGGAAACGAAATGAAGCCCGCTATCCCTTGATTCGGGAATTCGTTCCGCTGGCGGACCTCGAGGACCTCGTCTTCGGCTCGTGGGATATAATGGATTGGAATGCGTACGAGGCGGCGTTGCGGGCCGGGGTGATCGAGAAGGAACGATTGGAGCCGGTTCGCGGCGAGCTCGAAGGGATAAAGGCCCTCCCGGCGGTTTTTGATCCGGCCTTCGTAAGAAACCTCGATGGACCGAACAAGAAAGAGTACGCGAATCTCATGGAAGCGGCAGAACTCGTGATGCGCGATATCGAGCGTTTTCGCGAGGAGACGGGCGTGAGTCGTTGCGTGATGTGCTGGTGCGGCTCCACCGAGGTTTATCAAGAGGCACCGGGAAACACGATTTTCGAGGATCTGGATTCCCTTGAGCGTGCGTTGAAGGAGAGCAGCCCCGAGATTCCTCCGTCGATGGTGTACGCCTACGCCGCGATTCGATCCGGGATTCCTTTCGCGAACGGGGCGCCGAATCTTGCGTGTGACGTGCCGGCGCTGACGACGTTGGCGATTGAGTCCGGAGTTCCGATCGCCGGAAAGGATTTCAAGACGGGGCAGACCCTGATGAAGACGATCATCGCTCCGGGAATCAAGGCGCGGCTTCTGGGGTTGGAGGGGTGGTTTTCGAGTAATATTCTCGGGAACCGCGACGGGGAGGTCCTGGACGATCCGGGGTCGTTTCGTTCGAAGGAGGTCACGAAGAGTTCCGTGCTCGACAGTATTCTTCGCCCGGACCTCTATCCCGAACTGTACGGCGATTATTTCCACAAGGTTCGGATCGAGTATTATCCTCCGCGCGGAGACGCGAAGGAGGGCTGGGACAACATCGATATCCGCGGGTGGCTCGATGCTCCGATGCAGATCAAGGTGAATTTTCTCTGCCGGGATTCGATCCTGGCCGCTCCGGTTGTGCTCGACATCGTCCTCTTTCTCGATCTCGCCAAGCGTGCCGGGTTGAAGGGAATCCAGGAGTGGCTGTCGTTCTATTTCAAGTCGCCGATGCACCGCGCCGACCTCCCTCCGGTGAATGATCTCTTTCAGCAGGACGAAAAATTGCGAAACACGCTGAGGATCCTCAAGGGAGAGATGGTGATCGATCATTCGGGCCTCGATTATTACGAGCAGGATCACGAGGAGGAAGACTCGTCCAGTTGATCTCTCCCCGTCACTCCAAGCGCCGACCGGGACGAGGAGGAATTCCCGATGAAGAGAGGCAACCGGCGGGCCGCTCCCGTTGCCGTGGCGGGCCTCCTGGTTTTCGCTTGACGGAACACGAAACGTTGTGATTAAAAGATTCAAATACATCGTTCGAGTAAAGGGAGATGGAGAAGAAGAATGAGATTGCGGGGTACGGCGCGGCCGGCGAATGGTGTTACCGATTACCCGGCCGCTTGTTGTGGAAGTGCCTCCTGCGTTCTCGAATGAGTGCTCAAATGGCATCCGGTGGGGTCGGTTGAGAACTGATCGGAAGATTGGCGTATTTTGGCCTATTGCGGGGAGGTAACGTGGCAATGCGTACATTTGAATTTGTGGTGGAACGGGATCCCCGTACGGGTTTGTTGGTTGGTTACGTTCCCGGTTGGCCGGGGGCCCACACGCAGGGGGCGGATCTTGACGAGCTTCAACGTAATCTCCGCGAGGTCATCGAAATGTTACTTGAAGATGGCGAACCGCGGTTGGAGTCGGAGTTCCTAGGCGTCCGCCAAATTCAAGTTGCATAGGAGTGGGCTCCGTCCCGGTCCTCAAGCCGCGAGAGGTGGTTGCTTTTCTCGAGCGGCTTGGATTCGTGGAAGTACGGCAGCGCGGTTCCCATAAACAATATCGGCATTCCGATGGCCGTAGTACCACCGTGCCGTTTCATGCCAGCCGAGATATTTCACCGACACTTCTCAGAAAGATTGCGCGGGACATCGGTCTGACGGTCCAAGAACTTATCGATCAAAACTAAGGGCCTGTTCCAGAAACCCGGTCGTAGCGAGGGCGCGCGGAAACGCGGTTCATGGCCTTTGAAGTTGGCCGCGGCGGATCGGAATCTTCCGACGGGTTCCCAATGACGGAACACCGACTTGTTTCCAAAGCGGCCGCCGTAAACACGGGCGGGCGAAGCCCGGCCGCGGGCAGGGCAGGTTAGCGGCAATGCCAGGAGCTTAAGCCTTTCCGGGTGATTGCGAGAAGCGCAACGACGAAGCAAATTCCAATATTGAGGCGATTGCTTCGCTACGCACGCATTGACTAAATCCTTAAACTCCTGGCATTGAGGTTAGCGGAGTCTGACGCGGGATCCCCGCCGGTCGCTCCCCCTTTTTCTTTTTACGGGAGATTTCGGGGCGGTATAATAAGGCCTATGGTCGACGTGAAGAAAGAGGAGATCTTCGAGGCGCTGAAAGCGGTCATCGATCCTGAACTGAAACGAGACATCGTTTCTCTGGGAATGGTCAAGGAGGTCGATGTTTCCGGCGCGGATGTGTCGGTGCAGATCGAGTTGACCACTCCCGCGTGCCCTCTGAAGGAACAGATCGCTTCCGATGTTCGCCGCGTGCTCAAGGGACTCCCAGGAATGGGACAGATTCAGATCCGCTTTACGGGCCGTGTTGCGGCGACGGAAGAGAAGAACTCGCTTCCCGGAGTGGGTCACGTGGTGGCGGTGGGCAGCGGGAAGGGGGGCGTGGGCAAGTCGACCGTGGCCGTCAATACCGCCTTGGCGCTGTCCCGCGACGGAGCGCGCGTGGGGCTTCTGGATGCCGACGTCTATGGTCCCAATGTTCCGACGATGCTGGGAGTTCACGAGCCGGAACGGGTAACGGAGTCGAAGATCGTGCCGGCGAGGAAGCACGGCATCCGGGTCCTTTCGATGGGGTTCTTTCTCAATCCCGATCAGCCGGTGATCTGGCGCGGGCCGATGCTTCACAGTGCCGTCAAGCAGTTCCTTTACGACGTCGAGTGGGGGGAACTGGACTATCTCATTGTTGACCTCCCTCCGGGGACGGGCGATGTTCAGTTGTCTCTTTCGCAGATGATCCCTGTTTCCGGAGCCGTCATCGTTGCGACGCCGCAGAACGTTGCGCTCGAGGATGCGGCTAAGGCCGTAACGATGTTGCGAAAGGTGAACATCGAAATTCTCGGAGTGGTCGAGAATATGTCGTACTTCATTTGCCCGCATTGTTCGGAGCGAGTGGAGCCGTTCGGGCATGGGGGAGCGGAGGCGGCGGCGAAGGAGTGGTGTGTGCGCTTTCTCGGAAGACTCCCGATGGATCCGGCCGTAAGAACGGGTGGGGATGCGGGAGAACCTCCCGCGTTGCGCGACGACGAACTCGCGGATGCCTTTCGTACGATAGCGCGGAACATCGCCGGCGAGATTTCCACGCGCCAACACGGAGTGCCGCGCTCGATCGCCCTCGGAAAAACCTCGCCCTGATCCGCTTTCGAACCCTTCCTTTGCTCTTTCCCCTCTCATCTTTTCCGTCATCCCTTTTGCCTTTTTCCCTCTGCCTTCTGCCCTCTGCCTTTCTCCTCTTTCCCTTCGCTCCTCCTCGTGAGTTTCGCGGTGGTTTCTTCCTTTCGAAAGAATCATGCGATTTCGGGGAGGATTTCTGATGTGCGGCATTGCGGGAATTCTTCACCCCGATCCGGGAATACGGAAAGCAATTGAAGCGATGACAGAGGCTCTGGTTCACCGAGGTCCCGATGATCGCGGAGTGATCGATACGGGCGAGGTTGCTCTGGGACATCGCCGGCTTTCCATCGTCGATCTCTCGGAGAAAGGACGGCAGCCTCTGCGAAACGAGTCGGGAGAGGTTCTTCTTGTTTGTAACGGTGAAATATACGATTTCGAAACGGTTCGGCGCGGCCTCGAAAAACGTGAACACAGATTTCATTCACGAAGCGATTCGGAGGTATTGGTCCACCTCTTCGAGGAGGAAGGAGAGAGGTGTTTCGCGACTTTGAACGGAATGTTCGCCTGCGCGGTGTGGGACGGCCCGCGGCGTCGGCTCGTCCTAGCGCGGGATCGGATGGGACAGAAGCCGCTTTATTACGCGATGCTTTCGGATGGGGGAATAGCCTTTGCTTCCGAACTCAAATCGCTTCTCCGTGTTCCAGGTTTGGCGAAGGAGATCGATCGGAAGGCCCTGGCTCAATATCTGGCCCTCGGCTACGTTGCGGCTCCCAGGACCATCTATTCGAGAATCCGAAAACTTCCGCCGGGTTGCGTTGGAATTTTCCACGAGGGAAAATTTCGAGTTTCACGTTATTTCCACCCGGAGATTTCCGAGAGGCGCCCATGGAGTTCTTCCGTAAGCGAGTGGGAAGAAGAATTGCGCTGTCTTCTTACCGGGGCGGTGAAACGGCGTCTCGTCGCCGATGTTGAGGTCGGAGTCTGGCTTTCGGGCGGAATCGACTCGTCGCTGCTGGGGCTCTTGGCGGCGGAGAACTGCGATTCCTTGCGGACGTTCTCCGTCTCTTTCACGGAGAAGGCCTTCGATGAATCCGAATATGCGCGTTTCGTCGCGCGGACACTTCGGACGGAACATCACGAATTGACGTGCACTCCGGCGGATCTCATCGAAACAATTCCCAAGGTCCTGAAAACTTTCGACGAGCCTTTCGCGGACGCCTCGGCCGTGCCGACCTATCTCTTGAGCCGTCATACCTCGCGGTTCGTTAAGGTGGCCTTATCGGGGGACGGGGCCGACGAACTCTTCGGGGGTTATCCGACGCTCTGGGCTCAGACGGCGGCACAGCGCCTGGCGGTTTTTCGCCGGGCTCTGCCGCAACTGGCTCCCATCGCGGAACGCCTGCCCCAAGGGGACGGCTATTATCCGCCCTCCTACGTCCTGGCAAGGTTCCTCCGGCATTGCGCGAAGCCACCCGTTGAACGGCAGGTCGGGTGGACGGCGTACGTCGAGCCCGAGTTGCTTGCGGAACTCTTCCCCGAGGCGAGGGAATGGAGCGCGGAGCCGGCGGCGTTTCAATTTGAGAAGGAAGAGCGCGAGGAGGGGGGAGAGACGCGCCGGGAGCAGGGACCGTTCCGGACGGCCGGTGTCGCCGCGGTGTCACGTCTTCTCGATCAGATGCGCTATCTTCCCGACGACATCCTCGTCAAGACGGACCGGTCCTCGATGGCGCATTCGCTCGAAGTGCGTGCCCCCTTTCTTGATCCTTCCGTCGTCGCCTTCGCCAACCGCTTGCCGGATCCGCTGGTGACGAAGAAGGTCCTTTTGAAGCGGCTTCTGAGGAGCACGTGTCTGGCTCCGATCAGTCGCCGCGGGAAACAGGGGTTCGCCGTTCCGCTGGCGAAATGGTTTCGGGAAGACCTCCGGGAGAACGTGGCGGCGATGCTGGGCGAGACGGAGACATTTGGTTTGGAGGGAGCCGTCGCGCGGAGAATCTGGAACGAGCACCAACAGGGCCGAGCAAACCGCTGGCGGGAAATCTGGGCGCTTTACGTCCTGGGATGCTGGAAGGAATCAGCCTTCAAGGGGTGAAATCGAACCGCGAAGAAGGGCCACTCACCGCCGCAATGGCACTTCTCTTTTGCGGGGCCTTGTCCGTTTTTATGTGATAAAGCAACGGAAAAGGGAAAAGTTGACCTGCCGGGGCTTTTTTCTCTCCCGGAACGGGTTCGAGATTCACGGTGTTGTTGCAGAGAGCGTTTGGGGAAGTGGAAGCGAGGCGTCGGCTCCCTCGTTCTCCCTGAGAGGAACTCGTTTTCGCGCCCAGAAGGCCGCTCCGATCATCGCGGCATTGTCGGTACAGTGTCTCTTTTGTGGAAAGAGACAATCGACACATTCCGCCTCGGCGATTCTTCTCAAACGGGCCCGCAGGCTTTCGTTCGCGGCGACTCCCCCCGTCACCACCATCCTCCTCACCTTTGCCTTTCGGAGTGCCGCTTGTGTCTTGCGGGCCAGTGTCTCGATCACGGC
>RFFU01000087.1 GCA_003697085.1 Candidatus Hydrogenedentota bacterium | reverse complement strand
GTAACCGGCGGCGACGGCGTCCGAGGCGCGCCGACAGAGTTCGTCGAGAGCATACTGGAGGCGTTTCCCTCCTTCCTCGCAATGGTACAGAATCGGAAGCGTGATCGTGCGAAAGTGATGAATCGAGAAGTGCCGGATCTGTTCCAGTTCCTCGTTCGTCAGTATCGGTTGTTCGAGTTCGATCTGGTGGCACTGCATCGGATTTTCATCGAGGACGTTTCCTTCACCGCCGACACAGATCATCGTGGACATCACGGCTTCCTCGCGGATCGGGTCGATCGGGGGATTCGTCACCTGAGCAAAAGTCTGTTTAAAGTAGTTGTAAAGGAGTTGAGGCTTGTCGGAAAGGACCGCCAGGGGCACGTCCATCCCCATCGAGCCGACGGGTTCCTGCCCTCTGACGGCCATCGGCGCCAGGATCATACTGAGATCTTCTCGGGTGTAGCCGAAGATCTGCTGTTTTTCGATGAGCGAGGCGCGGGAGGGATAGCGCACGGGCGGAGGCGTCTTGAGTTTTCTCAGTTCAACCTTATGCTCGATGAGCCACTGCCGATAGGGTCGCCGGCTCGCGATCCGCTCCTTGATCTCTTCGTCGTGTTCGATCTTTCCGGAAGACGTGTCGATCAAAAGCATCTTTCCGGGGCGGAGGCGATTCTTCTCGGCGATCTCGTCAGCCGGAATATTCAGCACACCTGTTTCGGAGGCGAGGACGACGAAACCGTTCTTCGTGATCGTGTAGCGCGCGGGGCGCAGACCGTTACGGTCGAGAAGAGCGCCGACTTTTCGGCCGTCGGAGAAAGCAACGGCGGCGGGGCCGTCCCATGGCTCCATAATCGCCGCGTGAAATTCGTAAAAAGCGCGAAGGTCCTCCGGGAGCAAGGGATTGTTCTCCCAAGCCTCGGGAATCATCATCATCATCGCGTGTTCGATCGAGCGGCCGCCGAGGAGGAGAAATTCAAGCGCGTTGTCGAGAAGGGCGGAATCGCTTCCCATCGAACGGCAGATCGGGAGAATCTTCTCGGCATCCTCGCCGAAGACGCTTTCCCGCAGAAAATATTCCCGAGCCGTCATCCAGTTGATGTTTCCGCGCAACGTGTTGATCTCGCCGTTGTGCGCCAGATAACGAAAGGGATGCGCCAGATCCCACGTCGGAAAGGTGTTCGTGCTGTAACGCTGGTGAACAATCGCCAAAGCGGATTTCATCTCCGGATTCTCAAGATCGCGGAAGAATCCGGACAACTGTGTCGAGATGAGCATCCCTTTATACACGATCGTTCGGCAGGAGAGCGAAGCGATGTAGAAATAGTGGTAGGCACGAGGCAGTCCATCACGGATCGCCTTTTGGATGATCTTCCGGCAGATGTAAAGCCGGCGCTCGAATTCCTCTTCCGTCTGAAACGGAATCTTCGGCTTTACGAAGACCTGTTCGATGTGCGGTTCGAGATCGCGGGCGAATTCTCCGATGACGGTATTGTCCACGGGAACCTTTCGCCATCCCAGCACCTCGAAGCCCTCCGCCTCCAGCGTCTCCTCGATGAATCCTTGGCAATAATGACGGTCCTCGGGTACCTGCGGCAGAAACACCATCCCGACACCATATTGTCCGACCGGCGGAAGGTCGAAATGGAGGCCTCCTTCCATAAGATCTCCCTCCGAAACCTCCCGGCGGAAGAATTCATCCGGAATCTGGAGGAGGATGCCGGAACCGTCTCCTGTTCGCGGGTCACACCCGCAAGCGCCGCGATGATCGAGGTTGACGACAACCTCGATCCCCTTTCGAATGATTTCGAAGGTCTTCTTTCCATCGACATTGGCGACAAAACCAACGCCGCAGGAGTCGTGTTCGAGGGCCGGGTCGTAAAGACCTTCTGCTTCCCGTATGTGGCTTCTTTTCATTCTTCCTCCGCAGTCTTCGTTGCTAAAAATCAAGATTTTGAGCAACAGCGAGCAAATACTATACTATATAATCCAAAAAGGAACAAGTCGGTTTTGTGCTGTCCTTGCTTTGAACATCGAATTCTCAGTTCCCAAGTCACGTTGTGCACCAGGGGAACGCGAAAGCGTGAGCGCGTTTTTTCGGAAGGCGGAAATCTTCTTTCGTCCTCCCGGATCCCGGAGCAGTTTCCGCGCTCGGCAGGATTCGAACCTGCGACCTAGTGGTTAGAAGCCACTTGCTCTATCCAGCTGAGCTACGAGCGCCCCTAGGTGCATAACCGACCACGGAATATTAAACGAAAGAATATATCCAGGGCAAGAGCGTGCAAGTTGTTCCGGACAGGAATTTAGCCACGGAAGACACGGGAGGAGAGAAAGGCAAAAGGGAAAAGGGAAAAGGCAAAAGGGAAAAGGGAAAAGGAAAGAGGGAAAAGGGGAAGAGGGGAACCTGGGAGCGCGGGCATCCTGCCCGCAGGGGCGACCGTTCGGTTGCCCTGTCCGATTGTCATTCCGAGGTGGGCGCAGTCCGACGAAGAATCCCCCAAGATTGCTGACAACCGCCTCGTTCTCCCTCGCCCCTCGGGGGACCTGCCTGCCGCGACGCATCGCGGCGCAGGCAGGGAGGGTTGGGGTGAGGGGGGCGTATTGGCACCACGGCGGGATACCGCGTGAAGGGGATTCCTCGCTGGCGCTCGGAATGACAACGCGGACGCCGATTCGCCGTCCGCAGGTTGGAGAACCTGCGCCGCATTTTTGCAGGCAGGATGCCTGCGCTACTGTTCATCGCCACCTCTAGAGATAGCCCCCGAAGGGGAGGAGAACGATATTGGCGTCCAATCGGTCCCAACCGTGGTTTGCTAGGACTCCGAGATTCTCCTTAAGTTCCTGGCATTGATTCCAAACTTCATTTTTTCTCTCTGTTTTTTGCACCTCGGTGGCGCCCCCCCTTTTTGAACAACTTGGACGTTTCTCGGAATCAGATCATCAAGACGATCTTTCCCAAAGCCGGCCCCTCGAGGATCTCCTTGTGAGCGCGATCGGCTTGCGACAAAGGAAACCGTTTTCCGATCACGGGGCGAAGTCGGTCGGCGAAGAGGAGTCTTTCGACGGGTTCCAGCGCGGCGGCCTTTTCTTCCGCCGTGGCGTTCCAATAGGAAAGGCCGATCACGGAAGCGTCGCGTCCCATGATCTTCCGAGGGTCGATCTCGGTGCGACCGCGGTTTCCAACAATGACGACGCGGCCGCGTTTGGCGAGGAGATCGAGGTCGGAATCGAGATTGATGTCCGCGCGCATCTCGAGGATTAGGTCGAATCCGGCGTTGGGCTGCTCCCGAGCGATCTCGGCAAGGCGGACATCGTCATGTGTCAAAGCCTCCTGAGCGCCAGCGGCAAGGACCGCTTCGCGCCCCGGTTCGGTCGACGCCGTGCCGAAAACAGGAGCGAGGTGGAGCGAGGCGAGCTGAACCGCAGCGAGGCCGACGGCTCCCGAGGCTCCTCGAACGAGTACCGACCGTCCGGACTCGAGAGACCCCTTTTCCCAGAGAGCCCGCGCCGCCGTGATATAGGGGATGTTGATCGCCGCTCCTTCTTCGAAGGTGATATTTTCCGGCAAGGGGCGCGCATCTTCAGCTCGACAGAGGGTCTTTTCCGCGTAGGTTCCGGTGAGCGAGCCAAGGAGATAGACGCGGTCTCCCGGTACAAGGTCCGAGACATCCGGCCCGACCGCCTCAATGACACCCGCTCCATCGGTTCCAGGAACGTACGGGAGTTTCGGGAGGAGGGGGTAGGCGCCGGAGCGGATATATGTTTCCACGGGATTAACGCCGGCGGAGCGGAGTGCGACGAGAACTTCTCCCCGTCCCGGCGCACGAATAGGAAATTCACGAAGAGCGAGAACCTCCGGTCCGCCGAATTCTTTCACGACGATCGCTTTCATCCGTTCACGTTCTCCTTTCAACGAAACGAACGGGGTTTCCTGAGGAACGAGGTCGAAACGGGCGCATCCTATTGGTTCGAGGAGCCAAGGGCAAGCGGTTCCGTGTCGCGCCTTTCGCC
>RFFU01000086.1 GCA_003697085.1 Candidatus Hydrogenedentota bacterium | reverse complement strand
GAACAAGCGCGGTAGCGTCTTTTTCCGCCCCTACTCCTGCCTTCGCCCCCGTGCTTGATCCTTCTCCTTTTTGCCGTTGTGCTTGCCCTTGCCCCTGCCCTTGCCCTCCCTGTTACGCTGGCCTGGTTACTATCGACAAAATAAAATCGCACCCCGGCTCGATCCGAGGAGGTCCGTCTCTTTGGGGTTGGCAGGGATGTCATGAGGTATTTCTCCACTCAAGTTATCTGGATCTCTGCCGATAAGAATATTACCGGAACTTCTCGCCCTCCGAGAAGTCGGGAAAGGTATTATTCAATACGCGAGGCGGGAGCTCGCCACTCCCGCCTTTTATATTTTCCGGCTCGGAAGCGGCGGTAGTGGGAGCGGAGCGGAGACGTTTTCCACAAGAGACCGTTTTTTTTGAGAAGTGTAGGTTTTTCTACACAAATTTCCCTCAAGTTCCTCCCCCCGTTGCCGAAGAAGGATAGTGCCTGAAATTTTCTCACCTCCGAGGGTTTCCTCGGAAGAGGTATTATCCAACGACGAAATGCGGGAACTCGCCATTCCCGCTTTTTTTTTTGGGGGTAAAGTTTTTTTTTGGTAAAGGGCAGTCCGCTTCCGTATTCGGGGATGAAGTTATTCTTCGAATTTCGTGGATTTAGCCTGTTGATCGGCCGTATCGAGAATTGCCGTTCGCAGAACGACGCAATTCTTTCCTTTTTTCTTCGCTTCGTACATTGTTTTGTCGGCCTTGTTCAGAGCGAGAATGGCATCGGGGTCTTCGCGCCCTGTCGTGACATAAACTCCAATGCTGGCGGTTACCGAGCACCACTCGTTTCGAGTAGAACTGATGTCTTGGATTTTTTTCAGGCACTGTTCGCCGACTTTTCGTGCGGAGTTCGGTGAATCGATTTCGTGCAAGAGAATGACGAACTCATCGCCGCCGAAACGGGCGGGAACATCGCTGGAACGCACCGATTCCTTGAGAGAAATTCCGACGGATTGGAGCAAGCGGTCGCCCACGTCGTGGCCGTAGGTGTCGTTCACGGCTTTGAACCCGTCGAGATCGATAAAGAGGATTCCAACTCTTCTTTTGGTTCGTGCAGATAGGGAGAGAGCGGTTTGGAGTTTTTCGAGGAGCAAGTGGCGGTTGGCGAGACCCGTCATACGGTCGCGGAAAGACTGGGAAAGGATGGCCGCATAATGGGTGATTTCGCCCGTTGGCTTCTTGATAGCGGATATGGAAAGCGATTCCAGATAGATTTCCCCGTTCTTCTTCCGGTTCCAGATCTCGCCCCTCCATTCACCGCGTTCCGTTAGTTCAGTCCAAAGATCGCGATAGAAGGCGGTATCGTGGACGCCGGATTTCAAAATTCGGGGATTTTTCCCGATAACTTCTTCCCGCGGGTATCCCGTGATGGTGCAGAAACTATCATTGACGTAGATGATATGGGGGACGGTATCCGTGATCATTATGCCCTCGGCCGTGTTGGCGACGATGTCCCTGGCCAACTGGGATTGTTGGAGAGCCTGGTGGAGCGAGGAGACGAGCCGGCGGGTGGGGCGGTAATACAGATAATAGAGGAGCGGGACTACGAATCCCGAAAGAATCAAGGAGTCAACCAGAGCGACATAGGTGTTGGAACGTTGGGAAAAATGGTGGGACAGAAAGATCATAATCGCGTATTCGCCCGCCAAAATCCCGGAAGCGATGATGAAGGAGAGAAAAAGAGGAGAAGTTCTCGATAATCCGTAGATTGAAAAAAATCGGTCACGGTCTTTGGTTTTGTTTATCACTGAAGAACCTCTCCTCCTTTAGGAACACGGTGTAACTTGTGGTTTTCACGCAAGGCGTTCACGTCGTATAATCGTACTATGGACAGTGTCAAGAAGAGAACTTTTTGTGTCGAGATTCTTCTATTTATTTTTCTTACGGTCTGTCTTGTCCCCCCGGCACTTCGGGCGGCGGAAGCGCCTTCTTCCGAATCCAAGAGTTTGTCGCGCGAGGAACTCGAAGGGAGGGTCGCACGGCTGGAGGAGGATTTAGCCCGTTTGGAAGCAGATCGGGAAGCCGAAGCAAGCCGAGACGACGATGGGGATTTGCCGGAAAACCCTTTCCGGAAGATCAAATGGTCCGGGTACTTCACCTTCGGGTACCGCAACTCCTCGGAGCCTGGAGTGGCCTCGACCTTCGATATGGAAGATGTGGCGCTGATCGCGCGTTCACAGGTCACGCGGGACTTCAATTTCTTTTCGGAATTTGAGTTCGAGCATGGGACGGAGATCGTCGCGGGAGGAACTTCGACGGGGGAATTGAAGTTGGAGCAGGCCTATGTCGATTGGGTTCATTCGGATGCTCTGAACGTTCGGGTCGGAAAGTTCCTGATGCCGATGGGTATCTGGCATCAGAACTTTTGGCCGCCGCTTCAGGCGACGGTCTTCTCCCCCTTGGTGTACTCCAGCAAGATTCTTCCGCACACCCAGGCCGGTGTTCAGCTCTATGGTGCTGTCTTTCCCGAATTCGGGGAAGTTCGTTACGCCGGGTTTGTTTCGAACGGCGAGGGAACGAACCCGTTTCAGCAGGACCTGAATGAGGGGAAGGCGGTGGGAGGGCGTCTTTCGTTGACCACGCGGTATCTACTCCTCGGCGCCGGTTGGTATCACGATCGCGTGGCGGCTTCGGGCGGATCCGTCCCCTTCGATAATCACTTGGGGATTCTGTACGGAACGGTCCGTATTCCGCAACGGCTGGAACTCTCGGCGGAGGATCTTTTGGACTTGGATGCGGGGGGACGGAGCATTTCCGGGTACGTTCAGGCTTTGGAGAACCTCGATCGTCCGGGCCGGTATCAACTCGTTCAACGCGCGGATCATATCGGTGACTATCTTCCGGCCTCGTTCTTCACCGCGGACCGGAACCAATGGCGGTACACCTTCGGAGGGAGGATCAAGATATCGGATGGAATCCGGTTGAAGGCGGATTATGTGATTGTGGATCGAACGGGGCTGCCCGATTATCATATTGGGGCGGCTTCGTTTACCTTGATCTTCTAGGTGTTGCGCGGATTCGTCATGAGCGCCTCGTCGCGGTCTCGAAACCGCCTCCTGAAGGAGGCGGTGCAAGCCCCTTCTACACAAGAGTCCGTTTGGATTCAGAGTGGTTTTCTCGTTACGATTTTGGTGGCTTATTGGGTATGGGCGACGCCGCCACCTGCCTTTGCGGGAGGCGGGGCGGTTGTCAAGAACGACACCGCGGCTTGGGCTGTTATCGTCAATGCGGAAAATCCGGTGAAACGTCTTGATCTGCGAACGTTGAAAAGAATCTTCCTGGGGCGAAAGAGAAAGTGGGAGGGGGACGGGCGTGTGCGGGTTTTCCAAACTTCCTTTGGGTCCAAGTCCCGTGCCTACCTTAATCGTATGATACTTGAGATGTCGCCCGAACGCGTCAAGGAGTATTGGCTCGAGGAAAGAATCCGCGGAAACGCCTCGGTTCCGAAAACGCTCCGTACAGACCGGGCCGTTCTGGCTTTCGTTGCCGTGGAAAAAGGCGGGATCGGTATCGTGCCTCGTGCGTTGGTGTCCGGGAAGAAGGTGCGAGTCGTGGCGGTGTTCCCCGAAAGTCGTGAAGAACGCACATCGCGGTAACTGCGTTCGGATCGCCTTCCCGTCGAAGTATGAGAGGGCCCCGGCTGCAGCGATGGTACGTTAATGAATCGGATTTTTCGCGGATTACGTTTTGGCGAACAGGTCACGCTTTTGGCTGGTGGGTCGGCGGTGCTCATATTCCTCGTCGTGGGGGGCGCCGCCACCTGGTTCAATGAAAGGGGATTGGAACAAGATATAGAGAACGGGTCGGCGGCGGCGGCGAAGCAGATACTCGAGGTTTTGGACCGGAGTCTCTTCGAAAGATATCAGAATGTTAAAACATGGGTAAAACTCCCGGTTATGGAGGATGTCCGTATCGACGATGTCGATGGGCGGATCAGCGCGTTTCTCACCGAGGCCCTGGAAAGTTATTCGGTTTATGCTGGATTGTACGTCATCAATCTGGACAACCGTATCGTTGCTTCGCAGGATGTCGCGATGCTGGGAAAAGAGGCGCCCGAGGAGTTTTGGCGCGGCACACTGCTGGCCGGCTCACAGGTTTATATGAGCGACGTCGGGAACTTCGAAACGGTGGGACGGAAGGGCTTGGTGTTGCGAGCCCCGATTAGACGGATGGTTGATGAGGAGATGCACACCGTGGGGGCGCTGGTGGCGATTCTGGATTGGACGAAGTTCGAACGTCTGATCCGGGAGATGAATTTCGGAAAAGGGACGCGTTCTTCCCGGTACCGGGTGATTTTAACCAACGCTCGTGGGGAGATCATCGCCGAGGACGGTTTCAAGATGCCGATTGATCGGATGTCCACCCTGGCGAAAGCCCTGGCTCGGGTGGAAAAAGCGGGGGGGCTGTTCCGGGTTTCGGTGGGTTCGAGCGTTTACCTCGCGAATATGAGAATCAGCAACGGGTACAGCAGTTATCCCGGGCACGGTTGGCGATGTTTTATTCTCCAGGATAGATATGACGCGCTGGCTCCCGTTCAAAAGAGCATTGCGCAATTAATTATGCTGGGGACGGTTTTGACGATAACACTGTCCCTCCTTTTGATGCGGATCTCACGGAGGGTGTCTCGGCCGGTCGAGGAAGTCATAACCGCGATGAACGTACTTGCTCAAGGAAACTTCGATCTTCAATTGGCGAATCCTTACCACGGAGAGATGAAAGATCTGGTTGATAATTTGAACCACCTGGCGGAAGGGCTTCAAGAGCGAGAAAGGATCCGTTCGACCTTCCGAAAATACGTCTCGCCCGAAGTGGCCGACCGTATCATTGAAGAAGGGCATTCGGATAAGATACAGAAAGGTGAGAACGTCGAGACGACCATTCTCTTTTCCGATATAAAGGGGTTTACCTCCCTGTCCGAAAGATTGGCTCCCGAAGAGGTCGTCTCGCTGTTGAATGAGTACTTTGAAGAGATGGTTGGAATCATTTTCCGAAACAAGGGGACGTTGGATAAGTACATCGGGGACGGAATCATGGCCGTTTGGGGAGTGCCGACGTGGTCTTCGGATCATGCGGAACGGGCGTGCCGTGCGGCTCTGGAAATGAAAGAAGCGGTGAAGGAAATGAACGCGCGGCGGCGCCGCGAGCGAAAACCGGAATTCGCCATCCGCATCGGAATCAATTCGGGGTTTGTTGTCGCCGGCAGCGTGGGGTCCGCGGAACGAATGGAATTCACGATCGTGGGAGACGAGGTGAATTTGGCTTCCCGCTTGGAGAACCTCAACAAGAAATTCGGAACAGAAATCCTTATTTCTGAAAACACCCGCGTTCGTATCGGAGAACGATTTTCCTTATGCTTCAAGGGAAACGTTGAGATTCGTGGAAAGGAAAAAGCGGTTCCCGTTTATTCCTTGGAGGGGGAAAACGTTAATTGATCGGACTCCCCCTTGCTTTCTTTCCGTTTTGAGGTTGCTCTCATCCGGAGGAAAAAGTGCCTTTCGGGAGCCGTCGGTGAAGGATTGAGGTCTTCCGGGACGGTGAGCCGTTGGACGGCAGGAGTCACTTTACGACATTCTTCTTCCCAATCGGCCGGATGGGCCGCCGTGACCAGCGGCGACTCCTCCCGCGGGCTCGTTTCCCACAGGAAGACCGCGCGGCGTGCGACGCGCATCAGTTCGCGAAGCGCCCCTGTACGCTGATCGGGAGGAAGGTATTGGAGGACTCCCCCCGCGGTGAAAACGACGTCGGCGGCATCGGTGCGAAACGGCAAACGGGCCGCCGCGGCCTCCGCCACGAGTCGCTCGCCGGATCGGTTCAGCATCCGGTGCGAGATATCACAACCGAAGGTTAATGGCACCCCATGCTTCCGCAAGTTCCGCAGATGGCGGCCCATGCCGCAACCGACTTCCAGTACGGATGTCGGTTTCTCCCGTGCGATCGTTTTCGCGATCAACTTCTCGAACTCTTTCACCCGGCGGAGAAATTCCGCTCGTTCCGGGCCCTCGGGCGGAAACCGGGCGTGGTCATACCAATAGGTTCCGTATTCGTCCCAAACGATTCCGGGACGGTGACGGCCGATCCAGGCCGCCTCTCTCGGGGAAAGGAGACGCAACGCGGCCGGCACGAGAGGACGGATGATCTGAAAGAATTCCTGATACGGAACAGGAACCCGCCCGGCGCTCTGAACGATATTTTCCAGTTCCACTCGTTCGTCGGGACAGCGGGAGGAAGCCAGAATTACAGGCCGGTTGCTGTCGCAGTCCTTCTCCATCTCCTGCGGATGCCGGATAGGGATGCCATAAAATTCCTGTCCTGCGCGGCATGAATCGTAGAAAAAATGAACCGTGACGCCGTTTCGACGACAGAGTTCCAGAACGAACTCTCCCGTCGGTCCCGCTCCGAAGATATCCGCTTCCTGAAGCATGGGGGGGGCATTTCCAAAGGAGTTCCACAGTTCACGGAGTGCCTCCCATTTTCGGAAGAGGTCGTCGTCGGAATCGCGAAGTCCGAGCTCCTTCTCGAAACGACGAACGTGAATCAGAAGCCGATGAATAGGAAACGGGCGGAATTCCTTGGGAACGCTGGAACAGATTTCATACCAGACGGGTTTGGCGGCGACGGCGAGAGGGAGGGGAGGGCCCGAAAGAAATTCCTCGAGGGAAAGAACCGGCGTTTCGAGGAAAGAGCGGTTACGGGGAACGCGTTCCACGAAGGAAGTGATCTCGACACCGAGAGACTTCATTAGAGAGAAAAAATACCGCGCGGCCCGTCCTGTTCCGAAAACGGCGCAACGTGGTGAAAAACGCTCTCGGAAGAAGGCAAGGAGTTCTTCGCGCCGCCGCGCGGCGAACCCCGTGAGCGGTTCGGAAAAGAGCGACGCGTAGGCCTTGCGTGCCCAAAAGGGCTTGATGTCATTGAGGATCGAGTTCATCGCAGGATGGACGCGCCGCTTCACCAACCGTTCCGGAATATTGGCGATCGAAAATCCGTATCGGAGAAGATCGCTCCAGAGTTTTGCGTCGAACGAGAGAGCATAGGAGTCATCAAACCAACCGATTTCTTCGAGGGCTTGGCGTCGAAGAAACGCCGTAGGATTTGCAACGGGATCCTCGCAACGTGCCAGATAACCGATTTCCTCGGGATCCACGGGGGGTTCGAGGCCGCCGCGGGGGGTTCCATCGATCGTGATATCGATCGTCCATGTTCCGCAAGCGGCGACGTCGGGGCGGGCCTCGAGAAAGGCCAACTGGCGTTCAAGCCTTTGGGGGAGAGAAAGATCGTCGGAGTCCTGTATCGCGATGAAGGGAGTTGTTACGTGTCCGCGCGCAGCGTTCTGAACCGCTGCGATATTGGGGGCCTTCTCTTCCAAGCGAAGCACCCGAAACCGAACGTCGCGTTCCGTGTAGGAACGGGCGACCTCGGGGGTTTCATCCGTCGAGGCGTCATCGATGATCAGTGCCGTCCAACGAGGATCGGTCTGAGCCAGAAGGGAATCGAGTGCTTGGCGGAGGAGGCGTGGTCGGTTGTGAACGGGGACAAGAAAGGTGACGACGGAATTCGATTCAGAGGAATTCACGCTGGGAAACGATCGTTACGTGCGCCCGCGAGCCCACGTGACCCGCGGTAGGATAACGTTCGGATCGATGCGGTTCTTGTTTTCGAGGGCGATGTTGACGAGGCTGTCGAGGAGAGATTCGTCGAGATAATGCGGTTCCAGCCCGAGGTCGATCAATTTTGTGTTCGCCGCGTTGTAATAATGTTCCTCCGCCTCGATTCGCGGGTTTTCATAATGTTTTACTTCCGCCTCGATCCCCAGTTTCTTTGCCGCGGAGCGGACCTTCTCGGCGAGGTCCTTGACGTTGAATTGCTCCGTGAACTGATTGAAAACGCGGAATTCCCCCGGTGCCGGAGGGTTGTCGCAAGCAATCTCGATGCACCGCACTGTATCACGAATGTCGATGAACCCTCGCGTCTGTCCGCCCTTTCCATAAACCGTCAGCGGAATACCGGCCACGGCCTGGACGCAGAAACGGTTCAGCGCCGTTCCGAAGACCTCATCGTAGTCGAAACGATTGACCAAAACCGGGTCCCGCATGGTTTGTTCCGTGACCGTTCCGTAAACGACGCCCTGGTTGAGGTCGGTCGCACGTATCTTCCAAATCTTACAAGCAAAAAAGATGTTGTTGGTATCGTGAACCTTGGTCAGATGGTAAAAAGATCCCGGCTGTTTCGGGAACGGTAGCCGGTCCCGCCGGCCCTTGTGCTCGATCTCGATGAATCCTTCCTCGATGTCGATGTTCGGGGTCCCGTATTCGCCCATTGTACCGAGTTTGACGAGATGGCAATCAGGGACGATATCGCGGATTCCAAAGAGAAGATTCAGTGTTCCTATGACGTTATTGTATTGTGTGAAAACCGCGTGTTCGCGGTCGATCATCGAGTAAGGAGCCGAGCGCTGTTCCGCGTAATGAACGACCGCGTCCGGCCGGAATTCCTCGAGAACGCGTTCAATGTGGTCGTAACGGGTCAAATCTCCCGGAAAAACCGCGATCTCTTTTCCCGAAACCTCCTTCCATTTCGCGATTCGTTGGTGCAGGGGACGGATGTCCGTCAACGTTTGGACGCCGAGTTCGTGATCCCATGTCCTTCGAATAAAGGAATCGAATATTCCGATCTCATGGCCGCGATCCGAGAGATACAACGCCGTCGGCCATCCGCAATATCCATCTCCCCCCAACACGAGAATCCTCATCCGGTTCACCCTTCCTTTCAATTCCGCGCAAAGTAACAGATTTCTATACTTATCGGCAACGAGAGAAACTTTCCAATCGTGAAAAATCTGTAAAAATCCACCCCTGCGAAAATCTTGAACAGCCGATTTATGAGAAAGGGGGTGCGTTTTGGACGTGAGGAACCGGAGGAAAAGAGGGCAAGGTGAAGAAAACTCGGGATTGTGGGGATAAGATCATCCGCGCGGTGGGGAAGAATCGCGGAAGGGAGAAGCCGCTCTTCTCGATCGTTACCCCCTCCTTCAATCAGGCTCGCTATCTGGAGGAGACGATCCGGTCGGTGCTGGCTCAGCCGCGCTCGCTCTTCGAATATTTCGTCTTCGACGGTGGTTCAACGGATGGAAGCGTGGATATTCTCGAGAAGTACTCCTCCGAAATCGACTATTGGGTCGCGGAACCGGATCGCGGACAAAGCCATGCGATCAACAAGGGACTGGCTCGCGCGCGCGGGCTCTTCTTTTACTACCTCAACTCGGATGACCTGCTCCTTCCCGGAGCGCTGGAACGAGTCGCAAAGGCCGTCAGTGAGTATCCGGAAACGGACGTGTTCTACGGAAAGGTGCATCATATCGACGAAGAGGGAGGTGTTTTGAAGTACATTCCTCACCGCGTCGAGGTGTTCGAGTTGGAACGCGTGGCTTGGGGAAGCCCTTTCGTCGCCCAACAAGGCGTCTTCGTTCGAACGGAATTTCTCCGGAGAGCCGGGGGCTTTCGCGAGGACCTCCACTGTGTGATGGACACGGAATGTTGGATTCGCCTGGGGTTGAGGGGAGCCCGATGGCGTTTCCTCGACGAATTTCTGGGGGCGTTCCGCATTTACGGCGCCGCGAAGTCGTATCGCTGGATTCCGAGGATGACGGCGGAGCGGGGACGGGTTTTGGAGGAACACGGAAAGAATCCGGAGGCTCCATGGAAGCCTCAGCACCGTCGAATCTCGGCCGGGCTCTATTTCGCCGCCGCTTTGGGATACCTGAGGAACAACGAGCCGGAGGAGGCAGCGCGATGGGGAAAAGAATCTCTCCGCCTCGGATTCTCGCGAGCGCGCTTTCTGCACGAAACGGCTCTGGCGGCGGCTTTGGCGGACTGTTCGGACAAAAGCAAGCTTGGTCTCGAGTTCGTTCGGACGCTCGGAGAGACGGCCGATTACAGGGAAAACCTTTTTTCTACGATAACAAGGTATTGCGACGCCGAAAAGAAGCTGGAGGAAGGCGTGCGGCGTTGTCAGCGGAAACGCCGGGGGAGGTCAGGGAGAGAGGGGCTTCTTGAAGATATCAAGAATTTCTATCGACTCTGCTGGGATGTTCAGAAATGCCTTGCTCCCGCCTTGGCTTTGCCGCTCAACAGTTTTTGGAATGTCATTTCGGGAGAACTTCTCGAAAGGAAACGGAATGCGCTCTACGGCGGCGCGGCTCGGGAGACGGAAGAGAGTGTTTGCAAAGCATCGGATTCTGAAGGAGACAGGGCGACGTGTGGACTCAAAGAAGAAGGCGGGCTTGCGGTGGTTCTCGGAGGCGGGCCTTCGCGCTTTCTTTTCGAACGTTGGCGGACGGAAACCGGTGGTGCCGATCTTACGATTTCAGCGATTGCCGCGGACGGCTGCGGCGCGGCGAAGGAGGTCGATTATGTCGTGCTCGCTTCGGCTCCGGCGCCTCTGCCCGCTTCCTTACGCCTTCCGGCGCTGCTCGATCCGGCAAGACCCCCTCGCCTCGATGACCTTCCGCGTTTAGGGAGGGCGTGTCCGGGGGTTTGGGACGGGATTCCTGTTGCTTCCTGGGGCCTCAACCTCTCTTTCGCCGCAGCCTGTGCGGCTGCTTCGGGAATCGATTCGATCCTCTTTTTCGGAGTGGACCGACTCCTGCTCGATGCCTCCAGCCTTTCGCTTATTCTTTGTCGCCGGCGTCTCAGGCAACTCCGCGATGCGCTCGGCGTGAAGATGTTCTTCGCCTTTCCCCGCCGCCGGGGACCGCTTCCCGTAGAAGAATGGATGAACGTGGTGGAACCGGAAGAATGTCCTCGACCGACCGGAAGGAAGTTCGGAATCGGAGAGAAGTTTTGGAACCGAAGGCCCGCGGAAGGCGGAGCCTTCGAAAGATGGTTCGAGGAGTACCGCTCAAAAGCGCAGGTGGGAGAAGACGGGGTGGAAAGGTTTCGACTGTTCAGGAAGAACGTCGAAGGGAAGATCGAGGGCTGGGCAGGATCGTTTGTAGGGAACGGCGTTGGAAAAGGATCGGGCGGAAAAAAGGAGACCGAGGCTTCCTCTTCCCGCCCAGCGGGAAGTCGCTGGTGAAGATCCTTCATCTCCTCGACGACGCCGGTTGCGGCGGGATCGAGGTCTTCGTGCGGAATTGCCTGCGGTTCCAGAATGAGTCGGACGAGCACTTTGTTTTCTTGCGTACGGCCGGTGAACTGCGCGGGGAGACCTTCTTGACCGATTACCGTTCGATGGCGCGGAAATGTCACATCAAGGAGTGGAGCGATCATGCCCCTCTCGGGAACGATCTTAAGGCTCTTCTGGAGATGATCACCGCGGAAGGAATTGAAATCCTACAGGCCAATACCGATGCAACACATTGGCTGTCGGCTTTCGCCCGCGCGGCCGCGGGAGATACGGTTCGGCTCATCCGGACGATTCACGCGGTGACGAGGCGCGAGGACCTGGCCGTGACACTGGAAGGCACCCAGTCGATGACGGATGGACTTGTTTTCGATGCGGACGTTTTGCGAAGGGAGATTTCGGGGGCGGCTCCCGCCACCGCCGTGATTCCGCCCGGGATCGATCTTCCGATTCGATCAAAGGGCCGTTCCTTTCGAAATCCGCTTGTGATCGGGGTGGTGGCGCAGTTCCTTCCGGTCAAGAATCACAAGGCCATTCTGCAGGCGTTGATTCATCTTGAACGGCACCGACCGGATGGCTGGCGTGTTCTGTTCCGAGGAGATGGTCCGCTCAAGGAGGAATTCCGCCGGGCCTGTCGAGAGAAACTTGCCCCCAACCGCTTCCAGTTTCGTGACTCGGTTCCTCGTGAAAAGATGCCGGAAATCTATGAGGAGATGGACGTGGCGTTTCTGGGAAGCGATGCCGAGGTGTATCCCCTTTCGCTTCAGGAGGCGATGGCCTTCGGATGTCCCGTCGTGGCGACACGAGTGGGCGGGATTCCGGAGATGGTCGAGGATGGAGTCGAGGGTTTTCTCGTCGAGCCGGGAAAACCGGAAGAATGGGCGGCGCGTCTCGATGCGCTTTTCGACTCGGCTTGTTACGAACGTATGAGCGCCGCCGCCGTCGAGCGCGCACGAAACTTTTCCTTTGAAAAGACCTGGGAGCGGTATCGAAGCCTGTTTCGTCGAATTTCCTCCTCCGAGCCGCCGGTGATGGAGATGACAGGTCGGCTATGAAATCGACTCATCGAGGAATCACCGCTGTCGGGGGATGGACGGAAATAACGCCTCCCAAACCGTGTCCGCTTTTCGGTTACAACGACCGGCCCGAACCGTACGAAATTATCCTGGACCCGCTTGAAGCCAACGCTGTTCTGGTCGAATCCGATGCGGCGCGTATTTTTCTGGTCAGCCTCGATACGCTCTATCCCTCGCGAGAGTTCCTGGAATCTCTGCGCGCCCGTCTCTCACCGCGAATTCTCTTGGAGCCGGACGAGATTCTCCTCGCGGCCAGCCATACTCACGGCGCGCCGGCGCTCGACCCTCGTAAGCCTGGTATCGGCGTCTTTTCGGAGGAATACTTTTCGTTTGCGGTGGAGGCGGTTGCGAAACTCTTGAGCGACATCGATCGTTGTGAACGCGTTTCCGTTGTCCCGCGTTACTCGGAAACGGAGGCGGATTTGGGAATCAATCGAAGGAAAGTGGTGAGTTCCCCCCGAAACGGGCGCAAACGGTGTCTGCTTGCGCCGAATCCGGAGGGCGTCGTCGACCGCCGGATTCCGTTCGTCGGATTCTATGGCCCGGACGGGCGTCCGGTTGCTTTGCTCTGGAGTGCCGCGTGCCATCCCGTCACAGCGACGAACCGCCGGGCGGTTACGGCGGATTATCCGGGATGGGGGAGGAAACGTCTGCGAAAGTCTGCGGGATTCGGGATACCCGTCCTCTTCCTTCAGGGATTCTCGGGCGATGTTCGGCCGAATGCGGTCTCCGCGGATGGTATGGCCTTCGCGCCGTTTACGCCGGAAGGACGACGGGGTTGGTTCGAGAGGTTGGGAACGGCTCTGGAACGAGGATTCCGGGAATTGGAACGGCACGGCCGGGATGGCGGGCGCCGATCCGCGGGCGATGCTTTCGCGCTGAGAACGGAGAGTATGCCGTTGCGCGACTTCCTGACGGGACCGGATGCGGACGCCGCGCTTCGCGTTCGACGAATCGATTGCGGACCCGTGACCATCTTCGGGATCGGAGCCGAACCGGTGGCATCGTATTCCGAACTGTTGTTGGAAACCTTCCGGAAGGAATCCGGCGGCGATCGTTTTCTGCTGCCCGCCGGGTGTATCGACGACGTTTTCGGCTACCTTCCTCGGAATACGGATCTGGAGAACGGGGGATACGAGGCCGGGGAGTTTTTCGAGGTCTTTGGGGTGAACGCCCGGTTTCGAAAGAACGTGGAAGAAGCGATCGTTCCATTTATCCAACAAACCTGCGCAAGTCACAGTTGAAAAACCGATGAGAACTTAGAGTTCGCGGGGAAACGAGGAAGAGGAAAGGAGAAAGAAAAAACAAAAATTCTTCTTTTCCAACAGGGAGGAAATCCACGAAAAAAGCCGTCCGTCGCGCGCGGGAGCGGAAAAACGACGTCTTTTCATTCCTTCCGTGACCACGTGGAGATTTCAACGTCATTTTCGATTGCGGGCCGGGTCGGTCCCGAGGCCGCCAACTTCGATAAAACGCCGGCAATACGCTGGCAGGCAAGGCCATCAAATGCGTGGCGGAAATGCCGTAGGAAAGCCTGCCGCTTGTCGGAAGGATTGTTCACGCAGTCTGGAAAATGTTTCGAAAGAAATTGATTCAAAAGAAAGGAGGCGAGATCTTCGGGGCTTCCATGGGGAAAAAGAGCAAAGGTTTCCCATGGCGGCCAGAGATCGTCATCTGAGGAAAGAACGAGAAAGAGCGGAACGTTGAGAAGCACGGATTCGACGACCGAGGTCGACTTGAAGGTGACGAAAAGGTCGGAGGCCGCGAGCAATTCGAGAAGAGATTCCTCGTGGGGGACCGGCGTAAACGCCTCGAGGACCTCTGCGTGTCTCCGAAGGAGTTCGTTGGAAGAGATCGGATAATCCGCCGGATGAAATTTCGTCAGCACGCGCACTTTCGTTGTCGCGCTTCGGAGAACCTCTCGGCATTGGGAAAGGAGGCGGATGTTCATCTGAGAATGGGTCGGGAGACGAAACGGACGAAGCGCCAGAAGGAGAACGCGTGTGTCTTCCGGAATGGAAAGACGTTTCCGCACGCGGGCTCGAACGGTTTCTCTATCGAGCCGCGCCGCGAAGTCCGATTCCGGCGCGCCTGTGACATGAATTCGTTCCCGAGGGACCCCCATCGCGTCGAGAATGGACCGGTTATACTCTCCATAGGCGATAACGTCGTCCGCCAGTACGGGAATACGCCGGTAGAATTCGCCGTAGCCGTCGCCGTGCTGAAGAGCCACGATCCGGATTCTTCTGTCTCGAGCAGCCAGGATCATGGCGCGAGTCGAGGAACAGAGTTCGTTATCAAAGAGCAGAAGGTCCGGTTGGAGCTGATCGAGGAGTAAGGAAGCCGTTTTGTAATGCCTCAAAAAAACCGATCGGCAGTGGTTCACGAAGGGTTGGATCAGTTCGGCGGGAGGAATACCGGCCGAGGTGAAAAGATCGTGTAATTGTTCGGAAGGAGGTGTCTTTCGAGATCGGGAATCGTGTCTGTGGACGCGGCGCAGTCGTTCGGCCGTCGGACTTGCGGGAAGTCCCGGCGGATACGTTCCCGGCGCGGGTCGTTCGTAAGGAACGAATCGGAGAGAAAGATTGATTCCGAGAAACTTCGCCTCTTGTCCTGCGGCCGATTCGAGAAGGTTTTGCTCGTTACAAACCAGCATTTCGAGATTCCTTTCTCTGAGGTGGGGTTCAAGAAGGAGGAGACGTCTCAACGTGATGCGATCGGGGAAACCGAGAAAGGCGAAGACGCGTTTCATAAATCTTCTTCCATTGTCTCCACCGGGATACCGCGGCGCTGGCCGATTCTCCGAACGAAACGACAGAGCGGAGGGTCGGTTGTTTCCAGCAAAACACGCTCCGGTTCCAGGCGATTGAGAAGTTCTTCGGCGAGCAGAAGCGGAGTGAGGGCTTCTGTTCCGACGGCGTGAACGAGGCTGAAGCGAAAATGAGGCGTCAGTAGAACGGCCGGCTCCTCATCAGTGAGAAAATGTTTGCGACAATAATCGGCGACATAGGAGTCGATTTGGTCGAAGTGGGTCAGGCAGAACCGAAGATAACGCGACGCGGAAAAGCCGAGTTTTTCCCAACTTCCGGAATACGGGAGAGAAGACCATTCATCGGTGAAAAAAGGGGGGACCGATGTTGTTCCGAGAAACAATCCCTGTGCCGCTGAAGCCTCGAGGACTCGACCGGCGCGCAAAGCACCGTTTTTCGATGAGACAAGGGCAAGAAAGGAGAGGGATTGTGATTCCAGCGTTGTCATGGAAACGCCCCCGTTCAGAAAGCGGTGTCGGTGGGAACCGAGTCGGTCACGATGCTTGTTTCAACAGCGAGGTCTGATATTCAAAAACGCCTTTTCTGAAGGGGACTTCCCTACCGTTCGATCGGGAGCACGCCTCTCTCCAGATTTTCGTGATATCGACCTTCGTAAGGATCCTTCCGATTCCGGTGGACGTTGTTCCAAAGCGGCGAAGGAATTTTCGAAAAATATCTTTCTTCGACTCTTCCAAGGGGAAGGAAAATTTGCGGGGGGTACGGGAGAAGAAATGTTCCAAGGGAACTTGTTTTGGAGAACTCATCCAGCGGGGGATGTCGTGGTTCAGTCTGACGACGGGGGTGAAGTCGAAAGCGCTTTCATCGAGAGGGCGGTAAACCCGGCATCGGCAAAAGGCTTCGATATCTCGCAAGGAATGACCGGCATTCTCGGCGGCGGTGTTTTGCTTGAGGAGGAGTCCGGCTTGCGAGAAGACATAGGAACACCAAGCATCCATGTGACGGAGGCTTTTCGCCAAATGAGTCTGGATCAAGTTTGTTCCGACCTTTTCTTCGAGAAGAAGTCGGTAATTTTCTCGTTTCGTGGCGAAGGAGATCAGATCTTCATAGGAGGGCCATAGTTCCTCCCGGGTCGCCTCTTCGAAGGAGTGGGCGATTTCGCGAACCGGGAGCGGTGCGGAAGAGAGATCGTCGAGTAAGGATTTAAGGAACAGGAAGAGAGAAATCCGCTGTTCCTTCAGGAAGCGGAAGAGGGGGGCAAACGGTTTCCCGTTATAGACGACGTTGATAATGAAATGAAACTTTCGAAGAAGGCAGTAGTCCTCGAAAGAGAGAGTATTGGTCGAAGTGACGACCTCCTCTACCTCGACGGCAACGGCGCCGTGCCGCAACAAGGCGAAGTCCCTGGGGAGAATTCGAAAATGAGACCGAATGCCGTGTTTTTCGCGTTCTTGCGGCGTATTCAGTTCCGTTCCATTAAGGAGCATCAAAGTATAGGTCGTGATCGTATCGACTTCCGCCTCAACGAGTTTTGCTATGGATCGAATGTGCCGTTCCACCGAGTCGCCCGGGAGTCCGAGAATGAGTTCCGAATGAGTCGTAAGGCCCTTTTTCGAGAGCGAATCCTGGAGTTCGATCATGGCGTCGAGGCTGATGTTTTCCCTCTTTATATTCCGCAGAACTTCGTCATCCATTGATTGAACGGAGAGCCAAACCTTCATGGTGCCGCGGAGGAGTTCGAGGTTTCGGGCGATGCGGTCCTTTCGATTTTTCCCGGTGGAGGCAAAGATTGTTTTCGGCCAGTCGTAACGCCGTTGGAGTTCGGCAATGTGCCGGCAAATCTCGTAATCCCGCTCGTACATTCCAAAATTCGAATCAGCGAACATGAGATTTAAGACGCTCGGATGAACGTGCTGAACAATGTAATCGAGTTCTGCAAGGACGCGGTCCAGTTCGAAATAATTCACGCGGGTGTATTCATGCTTTCCTTCGTGGCAAAAGGTGCAGGTAAAAGGACATCCGCGGTTCGTTTGGAGAAAAGGACTTAATTTATCGTCGAAAAATTTGTCCATAAAACCTTCGAGATACGGAGAAGGTATTTCGTTGAGATTCCGCATCCGCTGAAGAACTCGCCCGGCGCAAAACGTGTTCTCTCGACGAAAGAGCACTCCGTCAATCGGAGAATCCTTCAGCGCGGAACGTGAGAGTCCCTTGGAGAGAATCACTTCGAGGAGTTGACCGAACCCCTCTTCCCCCTCGAGATAAACGTAGAAATCGATCAAAGGATGCTGTTCGAGAAAGACCTGCTGTTCTTGTGGTGAAGCCGGGATGTTCGGCCCACCCATTATCCTTAGCGTTTGCGGAGCGGCGGAATCGAGATACTTGAAGAATTCCATTCCCAGGTTGCAGTTCCAAGGATAATTGCTCATACCGAGGATATCCGGCGGCCCGTGGTGCAACGCCTCTTCCAGATCATCGATGTACTTGAAGAGAGTGAACGATACCTCGGTGCCGAACCGTTTTCGGCCCCAAGCCGCAAGAAAACCGATATTTAAGGGGAAAGCCTCCGTCGCCAGAGAAAGCGTTGTATAAGTGAGATCCGCGAGAAATACTCTCAACGGGCGCAAGGGGGTATTCTCCTCATTCGTAACGCTATGGTATCCCGAAAAGAGTTCTTGGCGTTTACCATAACGTCAGCAACCGGCGCTGAAATAATCTTTCTGATGACCAACATTGTCTCAAAGAATACACGATTTTCATAAGAAAAACAATTTCCATTATTCGCGTTCGCTGTGGTCTCCCCGCGAGGAGAGCGTGTCAGATTATGGCCAAAAAATTCTGGGCGGAGGAAGTTTCGGTGGGCAAGGGCTTCTGGGAGCGCCGGCTTTCAGACGGCACAAGTGCAGGCAAAATACCTGCGTTTCCAGGAAGACCTGTTTGCCGAAATGTAGCCCTGCGTACAATCTTCTCTGCCTCCCCGCCAAACGCCGAAACTCATTCCCCGAAGGTTCTTCCCACCACAAGAGAACACAGAGAACACGAGAGATGGGGGGGAAGAGTGTAGGCGGTTTTTTCGCAAAGGAGACTTTTTACCCAACAGGTGAAAACAGGGGCTCGCTTTCCGTTTGCACGTTTTCATGATCAAATCCCGTTCCGATTTCGAATCCTCCTTATTCTCTATCTTGTTTCTTCTCTTGTGATCTCTCGTGTGCTCTCGTGGTGAAATCTTCTTCGGGGATTCAGGTCGAACCGCAATTCTGGCGTCGTTATGGAATTGAGGATATTCTCTAGAGGCGGAGATTCCAGGAGGTTGAGAGATACGTTTGGATTTGGTGCTCGAAAAATTCAAGGACTACCGGGAATCGGGAAAATTTCTGAAAGGGAAGAAAATCGGTGAGTAGGAGAGGAAAGTCTAGACAGAAACTTGTCGAGGAATTCCGCGATGCCGTGCGCGGTCTTCCCCCCTCCGAACAAAATGGCGCTTCAGAGTCGGAACGACAATGGCAACAACGGAGATTGGAATTGCGCCGTTTGATCCTAGAAGAAAATCCTGAGAACTTCCTCCAGTGGCCGTTTCTTTATGAGATAATGATCTATCAACCGGGCTTTTCCGAGTTGGAAGCATTGATGAAGATGCCTGATTGGGAGACGTACTGGAGAAAAGGGATCGAGGAATCGGACGTTGGAAACCCAAAGCACTGCCATTGGTATTCGCGGAGCAGTCCCAATCTGATCCACCAGGCCTATGTCCTCTCGCGTTTTACGGAGAGAACCGGCCGTCGCATTGAGGAATTCGAGACGGTCTTCGAGATCGGGGGGGGATACGGAAGCTTTTGCCGTTTGGCCTTTCAACTTGGCTTTACCGGACGGTATCTCCTTTACGACCTGCCCGAGTTTCTTCTTCTCCAGCGCTTTTTTCTCAAGTGCCTCGGGTATTCCTGGAAAGAATCGGCGGAGGTGTCGGTAGGCACGCAAGGTGTTATCGTGGGGGCCGGTGACCGGGAAGAGTTGGAACGCTTGGTCCGGTTGAAACAAGGTCCTTCGCTTTTCGTCAGCGTCGGTGCCATCACCGATACGCCATTGGAGTTTCGAACGGAGTTCCTTTCTCGGGTGGGAAGGTTCGACGCGTTTCTCGTTTTCTTCCAAGAACGTTTCCGGGAGGTGGACAACGTGAAATGGTGCGAGGAGTTTCGGCGCTCTCGACCGGACTTTTCCTGGCAAGAGTGGGAAGATCCCTTGTCACCGGAAGGCCCCGTGCGCTGGCGCTTTTGCATTGGACTTTCCGCCGGGAATCTGTAAGGAAATGTCATAGGGCGCGACAGAAGAGCGAAAGGCTTCCGGGCGGGGTGATTTCCCCGCGAATGGGAATCATTCCTTGTTCGAGAAAAGGGGGAACAAAGTGGTAAGGTCGACGACAAAAAGCGTTCTGACAAGCACGGTAAAAAAGAGAGTGAGGAAATGAGAGTCGTTATTATCGGTAACGGGGTCGCCGGCGTTACGACGGCGCGCCATCTTCGAAAACGAAGCGATTGCGAGATCGTGATGATCTCGGGGGAAACCGATTACTTCTTCTCGCGCACGGCCCTGATGTACATCTATATGGGGCAGATGACGTTCGAGCAGACGAAGCCTTACGAGGATTACTTCTGGGAAAAGAACCGCATCCGTCTCCTCCGGGATTGGGTCGCGAAGATCGATTTTCAAAAGCGGACGGTGCTGTTTTCGTCCGGGAGGGAAGAACTTTCCTGGGATCGGCTCGTCCTGGCGCTGGGTTCGCAATCGAATTTCTTCGGCTGGCCGGGCCAGGACCTCGAAGGAGTCCAGGGGCTCTACAGCTATCAGGATCTCGAGAGGATGGAAAGGAACACGGAAGGAATCCGCCGTGCCGTGGTCCTCGGGGGCGGCTTGATCGGTGTCGAGATGGCGGAGATGTTGCTTTCGCGCGGTATCTCCGTCACCTATCTTGTCCGCGAGTCGGGGTTTTCGCGCCATTTCCTGCCCGCCGAGGAATCGGCGATGGTCAGCCGGCACCTTCGGAAGCACGGCGTCGATCTTCGCCTCGAGACGGAGTTGAAGGAGATCCTTCCGGGCGCGGAAGGCCGGGTCGGATCCGTCGTGACGAGCCGTGGGGAGGAGATTCCTTGCGACTTCGTCGGCATCACGGTCGGGGTTCATCCGAACATAGACCTGGTCAAGGACACCGATCTCGAAACGGAACGCGGCATTCTCGTCGATGAGTTCCTTCGGACGAGCATTCCCGATGTCTATGCCTGCGGCGATTGTGCCCAGGTTCGCAATCCGCGACCGGGCCGGCGTCCCGTCGAACCGCTCTGGTACACCGGGAAGTTGATGGGGCCGGTCGTGGCGGAGAATATCCTGGGGGGGCGCCGGGAATACGATCCTGGGATCTGGTTCAATTCGGCCCGCTTTTTCGATATCGAGTATCAAGTTTACGGCGAGATCCGTCCCGCGCTTCCCGAGGAACGCGAAAGCCTCTACTGGGAAGCGCCCGGCGGGGAACGCTCGATTCGGATCGAATTCGATAAGGAAACAGGGCGGGTCCACGGCTTCAACCTGATGGGGATTCGGTATCGCCAGGAAGTCTGCCACCACTGGATCCGCGAAGGAGCCTCAATCGGGACGGTGCTCGAAAACCTCGGCGCGGCGAACTTCGATCCGGAGTTCTTTCCGCAGTACGAGGAGGAGGTCGTCCGACTGTATAACGAAAAGCATCCGGAGGCTCCCGTTCGCCTGCGGCGGAGACGCTCGTTTCTCAATGCCTTTTCCGTCTTGACGGGAGTCGGACGGTGAGCGCGGTCCACGAAAGCCTCAGCCTCGCCCGGCCGCATCCGGACCTCTCAGGATTCGAGAAGATCGGTTGGGCGGTGTTGGCCTGCGGTGTGGCGGCCTTGATCGTCGCGGCTTTCGGTTGGGGCTCCTCGAATCCGAAAGCCGCCCTCTTGACGGTATTCGGGTTGACCGGGGCGGGCGGGCTTTGGGTCGCGGTCGCTCGGAACGGCTCCCGAACCCCGGCCTCGCAAAACACGGGGATGATGAAACATCCCGCGACATCGCGGGGAATCATCGGCTGGGTCCTGGGAGTCGTGTTGACCGCGTTCTATATCGTTCTGTACTGGTTCCCGGCGCCTTTGGAGAACCTCGTTCGGATGGTGGATCCGTTGAGCCGGTTCCTCCGCGGTACCGATGCCGACCGATGGTTCCTTTATGGAACCCTGTATACGTTCGGCGTGTCGGTGATGGGTATTCGGGCGATTATCAAGTACCGTCATTCCCGCTACCAGATCGTTCGAACGGCGAGCATAATCTTCTTTCAGAGCGTCTTCGCTTTCACTTTGCCGGCTCTTTTGAGACTCTTCAACCAACCCGAATACTACTTCAGTTACTTCTGGCCCTTGAAATACCAGTACCTCTTTCCGACCGAGGTGGATCACCTTTGGAATTACCCGGGAGGGATCGGAGTCGCATTTGTCGTTTACGGGCTTTTCGCATCGTTCATTCTTGTTCCCGTTTTGACGTACTTCTTTGGAAAGCGCTGGTACTGTTCCTGGGTTTGCGGTTGTGGAGGTCTGGCGAACACCGTGGGAGATCCGTGGAGGCAACTCTCGGACAAACGTTTGAAGGCGTGGAAGTTCGAACGGTGGTCGATCCATTCGGTACTGGTCTTTATTGTCGTGACGACGGCGCTTCTCTGGATCGATTCCTGGTCGCGAGGGGCGTTTCTGGGGAGGGCTTCCTACTATTTCGCGCGGACCTACGGGTTCCTCGTGGGGGCGGTGTGGTCCGGGGTGGTCGGCGTGGGGTTCTATCCCTTGATGGGAACGCGGGTGTGGTGCCGTTTCGGATGCCCGCAGGCGGCGATCCTGGGGATCCTACAGAAATACTTCAGTCGCTTCCGGATCACGGTCAACGGAGACCAATGCATCTCGTGTGGAAACTGTTCGACCTATTGCGAGATGGGGATCGACGTGAAATGGTACGCCCAGCGGGGGCAGAACGTGGTGCGAGCCAGTTGCGTGGGGTGCGGGATCTGTTCGACGGTCTGTCCGCGCGGTGTCCTTAATCTCGAGACGGGACCGGTCGGGACGCGCCGGTAGCTCGAAGAGGAGAAGAGAGCCGACGCGAAATTGACAAATTGGAAGAATGACACCTTTTTCGGGTGTTGATTTTGGGGCGCTTGCCGGATTTAATGAAGAGAAGAAGACCGGTAAAAAGCGGGTGAGGTCCGGAAGAGGAATCAGCCGATCGAAGAGCGAGGCGACGCGTGAGAAGACTGGAGAAACCAACCAGCGCGATCTTCGGAGAAGTCATGCTTTTTCTCGACGATGTCGAGAAAATCGTCTCGCTACTGGGGGAAATTTCCGACAAGGTTGAGATGCGCACCGACGAGTACGCGTTGGATTCTCCGGCTGAATTGAAGAATTTCTCGGACAAACGTTATCTCACGAACCTCGCGATCTTCAGCCGAAACCCGTATCTTTATGTCGATATCGACCGAAAAGTCGCTCGAGTGTATTTGGGAGGAAACAGTCCGGAGGCGGTTCGAGTTTTCGACAGGATCCGAAACATCCTCGCACGGAGGGTGGCTGTGCGGGACCGTATCTTTGAGAGCCCTGCGATTATCGGAGCGATCGCCGGAGCCTCCCTCAGTCTGGCGCTTGTGGCACTGACCTTCAACGACACTGCGTTGGCGGCCGGCGCGGCCACGGCCTTCGGTTTCCTGATTCTGTGGGACATCCTCAACTCCTACCGGATAGCCCATCGAACGTCGCGCGTTTGGCTGATGCCAAGCGATGGGCCGGGGACGTTTTGGGCGAAACATTCCGAGCGTGTGTTCTCGATCTTTATCGGCATCGTGGCGGTTCTTCTTGTGATTATAGCCGTGGCCTTGCGCCGCTGAATGGATCTTCGGATCGGATATTAACCTTGCTCCGTCGTCTTCCAGAGATTGGGGATGTGTTCGGGATCGGAGAAAATGAGGTCAAGGGCGGACATTCCGGGAAGAAAGGGTTTATGGATCTGCCGGTATATCGGATGCCGAAACTCCTGGAATCGTACTTCAATACCGGCTTTGGAAAAAGAAGAGAGATCGAGATAATTGCGCCCGAAAGCACCGGAGAGGTAGGTGGTGGCTTTACGGGCCTTGCATATGTCGAGAATCAACCGGCTTCCGGAACTGGAGAGATCGAGATCAGATGAGCGGATTGTGGGGCGTTCCAAGGAAAGGGCTTTCAGCAGGAAGGTGATCACTTCGAGATTGAGATCCACGAGCCGCTGGTGGTTTTTGACAATGATTTCGGTGATCTTTTCGCTGAATCTTTTCCACCCCGGACCCCGCCTGTAGTTCTTTTCGAGCGTTCCAAGAATCTTCTTACGCCAAGGGCGCGTATTGTCGATTTCGACATCACGGATCTTTTGGTGGTAACGGCCTTTAGTGATCACTGGAACGGTGATCCAGGTCCAGCCATTGGCCGTTCGGACGCGATTGCGGTTCTCGAAATAACGTTTCTTGAACTGAACTGAATCGAGAAGCACCACCTCATCCACCTGGCGAATCTTGTCGAAGAATCCGAGCCAGGGAAAGGCTTCCGGTTGTTGGATGGAGATGATCTTTTTGAAGCCGTTCATGGGGGTATTAAAACGGATTTAACGCTTCGCGGACAGAACGAACCACGGAACACACGGAAAGACACGGAAGGGAAAGGAACCAGGGAAGACACAGAGGACACGGAAAAAGGGCAAGGGCAACGGCAGGGGCAAGGGCAGGAAAAAGGCAAAAGGGAAAAGGGGAAGAAGCAATCCCTGGGAGCGTAGGCATCATGCCTGCGGGAAGACCCGCAAGGAGCGCCATCCCTGGGAGCGCAGGCATCTTGCTTGCAGGAATGCGAGTGGGATATAGGCATGGCGTGGAGCGCAGGTCCTCCAACCTGCGCGGCCGATTGGTGCTCGTGGGGGATTCCTCGTCGACCTTTGGCCTCCTCGGAATGATACCGTTTTCTGTCATTCCGAAAATCGCCGTAGGGAGATTGAGGAATTCCCTCCACGTGGTATCGCGCCTTCTGCCATTCCGAGCCCCTCGCGTTCGCTCGGGACAGGCTTCGCGAGGAATCCCCTTCACGAGGTATCCCGAGGGAAGGGCAAGGGCAACGGCAGGGGCAAGAAAAAGGGAATGGGGAAGGGAAACGAAAAAGGGAATGGGAAGATCTTCCTGGGAACGCAGGCCTTCCTGGAGTGGAGCGCAGACACTCTTGTCTGCGAAGGGGCATGTGGAAGAGGAGGAACCAGAAAACACACGGAGCACGCGGAATACACGAGTTGTTACGGGCGGGAAGTGTCCGCCCGCGGAGCCGTCGTTTTTTGATATGCGATTTGCGTCGTTCCAGTGTTAAGATAGGGCCGATGGTAAGATCTACCTTCCGGTCGAGAGAAAGAAGACGAAAGAACAACCGAGAGGAGAGGTGAGCAGGCAGTGAAGACGGTCAAGTTTGGGGAACGCGAGGTCGGCGTGGGATGTCCCGCGTGGGTGATCGCGGAAATCGGGGGGAATTTCTTGGATGTTGAAACAGGTTGCCGTCTCGTGGATTTGGCGATCGATTGCGGATGTGATGCTGTCAAACTTCAAACCTACCGGGCGGAGACGATTGCGAGCCGAAAGGCGATGTACGATATGCCGAATGTGGGAAAGGCTTCGCAATTCGATCTCTTCAAGAAATATGAATTGAGTTTCGAGGTCCACCAGGCGATCTGGGAATACTGTCGGGAACGCGGGATATTCATCTTTTCGACGCCGAGTCATCGGGATGATGTTGAGTTGTTGGAAAGATTAGGTTGCGCCGCATATAAGATTGGTTCGGACGATGCGGTCAATCTGCCGTTTCTCAGGGAGGTGGCGGCGCGGGGAAAACCGGTCCTCCTTTCGACCGGAATGTGTACATTGGAGGAGGTACGGGAGAGCGTTTCCACGATCCTTGCGGTCAATTCGGAATTGGCCCTTCTCCACTGCGTCACGAATTATCCTTGCGCGATAGAAGATGTGAATCTCATGTGTATTCGCCGGATGCAGGAAGAGTTCGGGATTCCGGTGGGATTTTCGGATCACACGTTGGGAACGATTGCTTCCGAGGCCGCCGTGGCGGCCGGCGCGCACATCATCGAAAAGCACTTTACTTACGATAAAAACGCGGATGGACCGGACCATATGCTCAGTCTCGATCCGACCGAGATGAAAGAAATGGTTCGGAACATCCGGCTTATCGAGGCGGCGCTCGGGGACGGAGTGAAACGTCCAGCATTGGGGGAAAAGACGACGCGAATTAACAACCGGAAGAGTCTTGTTTCGACGAGAACGATCGAGGCGGGGGAGATCCTTTCGGAGGACAATGTCGCGATCAAGCGTCCGGGAACGGGAATTCCACCGAAATATATTGATCAGGTTCTCGGACGTTCCGCGCGCCGGAGAATCGAGGCGGAGGAGCCGATTTGCTGGGAGGACGTGTGAGGCGGCGCCTTTCCGCCACCGAGGGATCATTGGAGTGAAGACGCGGAAGCGGAGATGTCTCTTTCTCTGGCCCGAGGTCAAGCGCTCGATCGGCCTGGGTCATCTCTATGAAACCTTGGCGGTCGCACAAGCGGCGGCCGGGGAGGGGTACCATTGCACCTTCCTCCTTGCACCGTACGAGCCCGCGAAGGAGGTGCTGGCGAAGACCGGTTTTCCTTATGTTGAGATTCGCGGCGGCGTTCGCGAGATTTTACGCCGTCGTGAAATACGGAAAGCCGCTTATGGAAATCCTTTTGTCTTGAACCACCGCGCCGTTAAACTCTCGAATCAGAGACTGTTGGGAAGGGCGGGCTTTCGGGTTGTCGTAATTGATCAACTCGGAGGTCTGCGGATCGAGGCGGATGTTCTTGTCAATTCGAGCCCGGTAAGAGCGTGGCATCGTTACTCTTTCGGAAGGGTTCCCCCGCGGACCCTCTTCGGGCTTCGTTATGCGTTGTTGCGTTCGGAATTCCGAAAGATATCCGGGTCTAGCGGCCGCGCCGTCAAAGTCGTTGTGATGATGGGAGGAGTGGATCGCACGGGCGCGACGGTCCGTATCGCGCGGGCGTTGAAGAATCTGCCGATTGAGGGAGAAATCGTTTTGATTCTCGGACCGGGATTCCGGCACAACGAAGAACTGCGGAAGGTTTTATCGGAGGCCGGCCGGCGGCGGCGGTTTGTGCCTTTGCGGGCCGTTTCGAATGTCGCGGATGTTCTCAGGGGCGCTGCGTTTTTGATCTGTGCCGGCGGAAATTCTCTGTTTGAGGCCGCGGCACTGGGAATCCCTTCGCTTGTGCTCTGGGAAGACGGACACGAGCGGATTCAAGGTCGTGCTTGTGAAAACCTCGGCTTCGCGCTCTGCCTGGGGTCCGGGCGAAAAACGCCTCTGTGTCGTATTCGAAGCGAAGTGTTGCGTCTTCTGGAATCCAAAGAAGAGCGGCTCCGAATGGCGAAAAGGGCTCGAAAATGCGTCGATGGTCTCGGTACGTTGCGTTTGCTGGAAGTCTTGGAAGAAAGAGAGGGAAATCGGCCGATATATTAAGAGGGGGGAACGTTTCGAGCCGATAGGCGAGAGGAACGTTTCCGAAACGAACATCGTTCGAGAGGAGGAACGGGGTACGCCGGAGACTTCTCGCACGTCTCGGATTGACTCCGAAAGGGGGAAGAGGAACGAGTCCAGCGTCTGTTGGGGAGACGGAAGAGAATTTGAGAAAGAGGAGATGGGATGTTCGAAACAAAGCCCGTGGAACCCGGAACGAGGTTTGAGGAAGTTCCGTGCGATTTTTGTGGGAGCGAGGATTTGGAAGAGTGGGACCATGCGCGCTCGAATCGCCTCTCGCGCTGCCGGAAATGCGGGCTTGTCTTTACCAATCCACGAATCGCATCTGCGCGGGAGAAGGGGCGTGTGCTCTATTCGAAGCAGTATTTCGAGCAACCGTCGCGGATGATTCCGCGGCTGAAAGCGGCTCGAAAGCGCGTCTATCGCCGGGAACGAGAAACGATTCGTCGCTATGCCGGACCGGGGAGGATTCTGGACGTGGGATGCGGAGTGGGGACCTTTCTGGAAACCTTCGGCGAGGAGTGGGAAAAATACGGAACGGATGTTTCGGAGTTCGCAGTTGCGGAGGCGAGAACGAGAGGGATCGAGGCCGTAGTGGGAGAATTCGAAACAATCGATTTTCCCCAATGCTTTTTCGATGTGATCGTGTTTCGTGCTTCGCTTCATCACGCCTATTCCCCTTCGCGTTGTCTGCGAAAGGCAAATCTCTTCCTGAAGCCGGGCGGGGTTGTGGCTCTCTTGATGACGAATAATCTTTCCGGTCTCGGCGGTCGTCTTTTCAAGGCGCACGTCCGTTCCTACGAGCAAGGGCATAATTTTCTCTTTTCCGCCTCGATTCTTCGACGGTATCTTGAGAAGTTCGGTTTCGAATGCGTCGATGCAAGCCTTCCCTATTTTGGAACAGGGTACGATTCCGTCGGGGACTGGATCAGCCTTCCCTTTGTTTATGCACGTTATCGTCTTCTCGCGGCCGCCGGGAGGTTGAACCGCCCCGGAACGTACGACCTGGCTTCACCGGCTCTCCCCGGAAACTACGTCAACATGTTGGGACGGAAACGGACCGAGATGAGGGATGAGGGAGGAAGAGAGGGATGAAGGAAGGAAGGAGGGAGCGGGAAGAGACGAGGATTGCGGAGAGATTATCGTTCCGATGGAGGGCTTTGGATGAATCGCTCTTGATCGAGGCGGTACCGCCGAAACTCTTGATGTTGGAGTTGACGAATGCCTGCAATTTGAAGTGTGTGATGTGCCGTAATCCGGCAATGGTCCGTCGAAAAGGGATGATGGCTCCGGAGATTATTGAGAAGACCGTTTCTCAAGCGGCCGAGATGGGGATCGAGGATGTGGCGCTTTTTACAACCGGGGAGTCTCTTCTTCACAAAGGATTGCTTGATGCGATCCGAACGGTTCGAAACGCAGGGCTGTCCTGCTATCTGACTTCGAACGGACTTCTCCTGAATCCTCCCCTTGCGGAGGCGCTTTGCCTGTCGGGATTGGCCAGTTTCAAGTTCAGCATAGACGGAGCCACCCGCGAGGAATATGAGGCCATACGTGTCAACGGTAGTTTCGAGAAACTTATCGAGAACGTTCGATTGCTTCGTACGGTGCGTGACCGCACGGGTTCGAAAATGAGGATCATCTGCGCCGCCGTCGTGATGCGGAGGAATGAAGCACACCTCGCGGATTTTCGAGATCTCTTCGAGCCGATGTGTGACGAGATCCTCTTCAGTTTTCTGGGAAATCTTGGCGGACGAATCGAGGAGGAGAAATCCTCTTTTTTCCAAAAAAAGGCGGCCATTCGGCCTTGCCGTCTTCTCTGGGACAGAATCGTCGTGAATTACGATGGAACCGTTACGGCCTGTTGCATAGATTTCGATGCGGAACTTGTTTACGGGGATATAAGAAAGGACCCGCTCGTCCGGATATGGAACAACGCCGTCATCCGCGAATGGCGGCGAAGGCACCTCGCGGGGAATCTTCAAGGAATCCCGCTCTGTGACGGTTGTGATCATCCGGCCTTGGCGGATCCGGAGGAACTCCTGCGTCTTCAAGAAGCGAGCCGGAAGGGTCGGGAGGAGACGGAGAGAAAGGAGATTACCGGCGGAGCTGCCGGTATCACGGAAGGAAAATGACGGCGTTTCGAACCGGCCTCTTTATTCAAGCTCGAATGAGCTCTGCGCGTTTTCCTGGAAAGGTCCTCAACACACTGCGGGGGCATCCCCTCTTGGAATGGAGTGTTCGGCGCGCGAGACGTGTTGCTTCCGAAGCGGTCGTTGCGGTTTTAACCGGAGAGATTCAAGCCAACGATCCGATCCGCGATTGGTGTCGGAAGTACGCCGTGCCGTGTTTCAGCGGGAGCGAGGAAGACGTTTTGGGCCGTTATGCCTCGGCAGTGCGGCATTTCGACGTTGACACGGTTGTCCGCTTGACCGCTGACAACCCTCTCTTCGACGTCGGTTGGTGTCGGACGCTTCTGGCGGCGCATCGGGAAGCAAGGGCCGATTATTCTTCGTGCAAGGCCGAAGCCGGGAGTCGCTTGCCCGAGGGTGTCGGATCCGAGGTGTTTACCGCGGAACTCCTCGAAGACTTGGACCGAAAAACCCTTTCCGCCTCGGATAGAGAGCACGTAAATGAGTACGTCCTTCGCAACAAGGACGCGTTTCGCGTGCTCGTCCTGGGTGCGGAAACTCCGTTGGAATCCGCCCCGAGTCTCACGATCGATACTCCGGAGGATCTGGAGCGTGTGGAAGCATTTGTTTGTCGAAGAGGAATAACACTTCCCCGGTGACGACGAAAAGGTTCGAGACGAAGTCGGGGCGCATCAGGTTGCTTCACATTGGGTATCAGAAAACGGGGACCTCTTCTCTACAAGACTGTCGTTATGGACATCCGCGCGTCCGGCTTACGCTCGGTCCGGCTTGTGGAAGATTGCTGTGGCATTTCATGGAGGCGGAAGACGCAGGCAACCTCGAAGATTTCGAAAACCGTCTGCTTGATACCGCGGGAATTCCCTCGGGGTACATCCCCGTCCTATCGTGGGAGCGGTTATCGGGAGAGATGGTGACCGGTCGCTTTTGGAGGAGAACGGCCGAACGCGTGAGGAGGGCGTTCCCCGCCGCAAAGATTCTGATTACGATCCGCGAGCAAAGCACGATGGTAGAGTCGATCTACAGTCAGTATGTGAAAATGGGAGGAAGTCTCTCCGTGAAGGAATTTCTTTCGGCTTCCGGGCCGTTCCAAGGGGCGCTTTTTCGCCGGCTCAAATATGATCGGCTCGTTGGGCTTTACAGGGAACTCTTCGGGCCTTCCCGCGTCTTCGTCGTCTTATACGAGGATTTGTGCCATGACGTGACGGCCTTTTTGGGTTCGATATGGCGATTCGCGGGGTGGGACGGGGTGCCGGAACCGGCAGCCATGGGGAGCCGACGGGTGAACCCTCGGTTGGGAACTTTCTCTCTCTTGGCCGCACGCCGGTTGAACAGTTTTTTTTCGCCGGGAGATTCCGGGCGGTCCGATAAGTCGGGCTGGTTGAGGGTGATTCGGGACGAAATTGCTCGCGGAGGTTTGGATCGTCCCCTTCGGATTCCCTGGCGGCTGCCGGCGGGATTGAGAAAAGAATTGAGAAAAAGATTCATTTCTTCGAACGGCCGCCTCGCTGGAATACTTGGGGAAGAGTACGCGGAAAAGATGGCTCGCTACGGCTATGCCTTGGCGGAGCGTAGGGGCGATGGGAAAGACGTGCGATGCGATTGATGGCGTCGGGGGAGGGGCGTTGGAGAATTATGGGGAATATCGGTGCTTTTCCCTCCGGAGAGGAGGCCTTCCAAGGGAGCCAAGGGGAGAAGGCGAAGTTTTGGCTTCGAAACGGTGGCTCTTTCGGGGTAAAGTGTGGCGAAGGTAAGTTGGTGAGGGAGTATGAGTGAAGAGAACCCAATGATTGTGGTTGTGGTCGGTACCCTCGTGGGATTCCAGGGCCGGTTTCTGAGGAGTCCGGATCTGGACCCCGAGGTACGGTTGGGAGAGCGCTTGTTGCAGGGTCTTCGCGCGGTCGGGTTCGATCGGATTCTGCTGGTCGGGATGCTTTCCCGGTCAGCCGCCTTTTCCTCCGAAGAGAGGGAAGGGTTCGAGGCGGAGTTCCGGCGCCTCGGCGAAATGGCCTTGGAAGCACGTTGCTTCGACGTTGGCGAAAGTCTTCACGATCGGAAAAAAGCCGTCCGGAAGATGTGGGAATACGTCCTGGAGAAGACGGGTGAGGAGAAGATCGTCGTGCGCCTGCGAACGTCGTCGGTTTGTCTTGGGCGGGATGATATCCTGCGTTTGGCGCGGCTCCGCAATCCCGCGTGCCTGATGACGCGTTGGAACGGGTTCCGCTGGGAGTTCGGAATGGGGATGACGAGGAAGGCGACGGAACGGTATCTTGCAACCGGGAGATATCCGGAGGAAGCGGAGCAGGAAGTGATCGAGCGGGAGGACCGGTTCGGGGAGAATCCCTTGCCGGTCGGTTTCGGTTTCCGGAGCGAATATACCGCGTTTTTGAAGGAACTTCCCGGAAACGGACTTTTGACAGTCGAGGAACTTTTCTCCACGGCACGGCGGTTTCCGGAGTTGTTGCGGCCGTATCCGCGGCATATCGGGATCGAAGTGACGACACGGGACAACCTGCCGCGCCTGCGACGCCCGGCGGTACTGACGAATCGAGGTGAGGTCGATATGACTCCGGAGACCTTTGCGGCCGTCCTCGAGGAGTATCCGCCGCCGGCGACGGCTTTCTTTTCAATGGATTTTTGGGATTTCGGGGAACCACTTTTGAATGAAAACACGATCGATTGGATCAGAGCCGCGACGGAACGAGGAATCCGAACCGACCTCTATACCAACGGAACACTCTTGAATGAAGCCGTGGTGGAAGGTCTTTTCGATGCCGGTGTGGATGCCGTATTCGTGCGAATGGATGCCGTGACGAAGGAGACTTACGAGCGGGTCAATGGGAACGGTGAACGATTTCCTCTTATGGTGAGGAACGTCGAGATTCTGATGCGGAAGAAGGCGGAAATGGTCACAAAACTTCAAAATCCGCTGCCGCCTCCCTTTCCACCGTATGTCGTTCTTCAGATTACGGAAATGCCGGAGACGGCGGGGGATTTTGAGGCTTTTTTCAAGCGATTTGATCTTCGCCAGAAGATCCGTGACCGGATTCGGGACGAGGAGGGCCGGGCGGCCTCGGCGGATGAAGTAACGCGAAGACTTTATGAAAGCGAGGCGATCGTGGATTTCACGATGTTGCGCCATGACAACCTGTTTTGTGGCAAGGTTGTTCGGAACGGCGGAATGGATGTCACTCCCTTGAAAAGATTTCGATGTCGGCAGATCGATTCGGGATTGTACGTTCTGGCCGGGGGCGAGGTCGTGTTTTGCCGCGAGGACGTTGACGGAAACGAGCCGTTGGGAACGGCCGGCGAAGGGATTGTTACCCTGTGGCGTTCGGAACGATGCCGGCGGTTTCTCGCGCTTCACGACGAGGGACGGTGGGATGAGATTCCGCTTTGCCGAGAATGTCGGGAGTGGTTCTATTCATTCGAGTGATTTTCCGTTCCCGATATCCTCCGGCGGCCCCCCCCTTTTTCGATGGTGCGTGAGGGACCGGTTGAATCGACTCGGCCGCGAAGCCCCGGCGGCGAGGTGGGAATCGAAGAGATAATCTCGGGGAGGCGTGGCTTCTACGCGAGGTATTTGACCAACTGAAAGACTTCCGCGTAGCGGACGCCGACTTTCTGGCCGTTGTTGGCCGCTTCGTTCCTCCAGAATTGCACCCAGTGCGGTCCGAATTTTTTCACCTCGTTCCTGTGCGCTTCGATCGCCCGCATCTTTATTTCGATCGTCTCCGTGATATCCACGAAGTAGTTTTCATTGAAGTGGATGGAATTCATATAGAGATTGCTTCGATACATCAAAAGACGATTGATTTTCCTTCCCGCACTGAGAGTGGCTTTTCCGATGGCTTGATGATCCTGGTGAACGTCGAAATCCCAATGGGTGAAGATGACGTCGATTTCTCGTTCATCGATGATCCGGTTGAGCGTTTCGATCAACTCGTGACCGAACGCGACTTTTTTCGTTTCCCATTCCAGGCAAAGGAGATCATATCCGACGATGTGAGCCGCCTCCGTGCCTTCCCGGCGGGCGGTCTCGCGTGCCCGAATCAGTTCACCGTTATAGTCGGAGTATTTCGAATGAGTAACAACGACGCCGGTGACGTTGTGACCGTTGAGAACGTATTTCGCCAGAGTTCCCCCACAACCGAGCTCGAGGTCGTCGTAGTGGGCGCCGATGGCCAGAATGTTCATTCTTCTCTTCCTTTCCTTGCCCCGTTTTTTACAGTGGACGGCGCGTGCGTTCCCACGAAGAAATCACGGGAGGAAAGAAGGAAATCCGCGATCGAGAAGTCAATCTGCGTGTCGATATCCATCGATGTTTCCTGGGGGCAAAGGACGTAGCGGATGTCGGTATCGGCGTATCGGACGCGGTCGATATTATAGGTCGTGAAATTCTCGATGTTTTCCGTCCAGGTCACGAAGGCGTTTCCGTTGATGCGATACGCGGGAGGCAATTCCTGCCGATTTCCCCAGAGGTCATAGGAGGGAACACCGGCGCAATAGGGGCGGATTTGGTCCGGCGTTCCCGGAACCGGTTCGAAGACGCGGTAGGGATGGTGTTCACACTCACAGACCGTGAAAACCCAGTCGGCGTTCGTCGTGATCAGTTTTTCGATGGCTGCATCCACTTCTTCCACTCTCTTTGCATAACTTGTTGCAAAGAGCATCACGAAAATATCGGGCCGGTAGTTCTCCCTTTCTCGGAGTTTCTCGAGGAAAAATCGGTACACATCGTAAGCGCGGCTCAAGGTTCGCGAGAGTTCCTCCGGCCGCTCGAACGGCACATCCGCCCCGGCGGAACGGGAAACCGCGGCGATCTCCCGGTCGTCGGTTGCCACGATCGTTCGATTGATGAAACGGGAGGCTCGAGCGACTTCAATCGTGCGAACGATCAACGGCTTTCCCCCGACCCGGCGGATGTTCTTTCTTGGAACACCGGTCGAACCTCCGCGGGCAAGAATGAAGGCCAAAATCTCCTTCGGGGCGGGGCGCTTCATCTCCGATTCCCCTCGAGTGCGGAGACGACACGCGGCCGAAGAAAACGGCCGAGAAGGCGGTACGCGGAAAGAACCGTCCGCGCCGCCAGCGTCTCTCGTCCGTGGCCGACTCGGTTTACGGCACATTTGGCGCAACAGGGGTACGCCTCGTCTCTTTGCCCCGCGATGTGCCGTTGCCGTGCTTCTTGAAAAGAGGCGCCGGTCCAGATTTCAGATAGAGAGTTTTCGAGAATGTTGCCGCGAACCGCCGTCTCGTATTCATCGTTGACGCACATCGGTACCGTCCCATCCCAATGGACGATCATTCTTTGAAAGATGTACGGGCAGGCGTAGCCCTTCATTTGGACGTTATGAGCCGTGGGGGAATAATCCTTGAAGAAAAGAAAGAGAATGTCGTCCGAAATGGGACCCCATATTTGAAGAAATTCTTTTCCGTCTCCGACGTAGCGATCCACAGATTGGATCCGAATCAAGGGGCGTTTCTTCCGGCGCCGAGTGCGGAGTTCGTGAAGGCGCGATACGATCTCGTGAATCTCCTCGTAGCGAATCGGAGCGCGAATCCGCTCGTACTCCTCCTTCAGACCGTCGATTGAAAATGAAACGAAATCGAGATCGTTCTCAAGAATGGCGTCCATCACCTCTTCGGTCATTAATTGACCGTTCGTAATCATTCCGATCTCTCCAAAGCGCTTTCCTTTCAGGTAGGCCATGAATTTCGGAAAACGAGGGTTGATCAAAGGTTCGCCACGTCCCGTGAATTTCAACGAATAAACTCGCCCCTCAGCCTCATCGATGATCTTCCGGAAGGTCTCCCATTTCATGTTGTTCTGGTTTGGAATGACCCGGTGCTCCCGAAAACACATCGGGCAATGGAGTTGGCAGAGGCTGGATATTTCGATATCGAGGTGGAGCGGGTAGTTGCGCGAAATGAAAAAGCGGGGGTACCAATGCCACTGAAATCGGTTGACGGCGAAACGGGACGGACTTCTCTGCGAAAACCACCTTTTGATCGTTTTTGAAAAGGGAGTTTGGCGCTTGATGTCGTGGCTGATCTTCACCGGCTCTTTCCATCCGGAATATTGGTCATCGGCGTCGTTACCTCCTTGTCTTCCTGACGCACATCTATTATAGGCACGACTTTATCCCAAGAAAAGGTTGAACCGAATCCTCTTTCTGCGGTCCCATTCTTCTCTCGTTTAATTATCGGCAATTTTTCAAATCGGGATCGGGCAAGTTTTCTCTTGAAACAGGAGTTGAAAATGACATGAAACGGCGAACGAGCGTGATCCAGGGCGGAATGGTTTTGAAAATGCATTAATTGTGCCAAATCAAATTTTACCGATCTGCAACAGTCCGACTCCGCGAGAATCCTCGGAGGCAAGGCCGCAGCCGCCGGCCGCAAGCCGGGGGTGCCTGGCGAAAAATGGGCACCTTTTGCCGAATCGTATCAGTCCACTCCTGGGCGGAACCCTGCATATGGTCGGGACGGCCGAAAGGTAACCTTCTCCGAGCCCGTTTTTGCAGGCAAGATGCCTGCCTGCCGACAGGCAGGCCTGCGCTCCCAGGAATACCTGTTTGGCTAAATTTGACCTTGCCCAAAATTTGCCGTGCGTCCGCAAACCGGCCCTATGTGTGGCGGATTGGTGAAATCTGATTTAGGATTGACGAGAGTGAAACCACCATGATGAAAGACAAGGACGGCATACTCTTTGTCGCGGGGCCGGGGCGCTCCGGAACGACACTCCTGCGGGATCTTCTCGACGGGCACCCTCGCCTTGTCGTTTGGCCGTATGAATGGCAATACCTTTCGCTTTACGGCAAATACGTGTCCACCGATCTTAAACGCTTCTTACCTGCAGCCGAGATCATCTCCCGTTTTCTTGCGGAAGAACGTTTCAAAATGATCTTTCGGGGGCCCCTCGTGGAAAGAAGAGTTGAAGGACGAGTTTCAGAACCGGATTGGGTGTTGCACCTTAGAAAGGGACTTGAGCGGGTCGAGGAAAAGGAGTTTTCCGCCTTTTCTTTTTTCAGATCTATGGCCTCTCTTGCACGAGGAGAGAAAAAAAAGTATTTCGTATGCAAGTGCAACGATCCGTTGAGAATTCTCGAGTATACTATTGCCTTTCCCGAAGCGAGATTTCTCTTCATTCTTCGGAATCCGATCGATTGTTTCCTTTCGAAACTGCAGTATCGTGCCCGCAGCTATGATTGTTTGGCGCCTCCGGAATTTCCCCGGGGTTTGGCGGCGTATTCGTTGGATGAGATCGAGGCGTTTTTTAAGGCCCTGGCGTTTCTGCGAGATACCGATACGACCGGGGAGAGATACAACGTGCTACGGTTGGAAGACCTGGTCCAGACTCCCGGGAACGTCCTACAGGCCATGGGGGAAAGACTGTCCCTTTCTTGGGACGATAATTTGATACGACCCTCGTGGATGGGGCTCCCCGTTCGCGGGCATTTTTCCGATCCTCGGAGAGACGAGCGGTGTTTGGCCGTTCCAACCGAAGCCCGGCGCTGGGGCCTGACAAAAGCCGAAAAGAAGAGATTGCGGGAGAACAAGGACATTTATTCGCGGGATTATCCGGAACTGGAGAAGGATCTGGAGTCCGTTCCGAACGCTCGAATTTTCCGGAGGGCCTATCGCCTTCACTGTCGGTTCCATATTCGAGCGAACGAAGGGCGCGAGTTTCGAAAGGCTTTCTTTCGCCGGGCCAGGAGACGTTATGCCGAACTGGAAGCCTGAAGCATACGGCGCGGCGATGGTTTCATTAAAGAATCCGGAAGAGGGTTCGACGGTTGAAAGGCGAGATTGCTGTCGGGGGATTTCGGAGAGGATCGAAAACGAGTGAAAGCGGTGCCGGCTTGCGGGAGGAAGAGGACTCGAAGGGAGTATTTTTTCGGGAGGAGGGCCGAAGCAGAGGGGGAGATCGTGGGGGAATGGCCGTGAGAGGGGATGGAGAT
>RFFU01000085.1 GCA_003697085.1 Candidatus Hydrogenedentota bacterium | reverse complement strand
TCGAGTTCCTTTCGTACGGACTGGTTGTTCACCTCCTGTTGCTTCCCACCCCGCCTCACGGCGACGCAGTTACATTTGGTTACAGGCCGGAGAGTGTCTACCTGAAGAGGACTTTCACCTCTCCGACCATGTACGCTCATGGGCGCACGAGCGAAGGTTCTCCAACCTGCGGCGGGGCGATCGAACTGTTCGCAGACAGCAGTGTCCGTGCTTCACCGAGAATGGGAACGGGTTCTTCAGGCCGCCAACTCGTTGCGAAATGGAGCCAATGGGTCGCCGTCCACAAATACCACCGAAGAGTTCCTTTTTTTTGTGTCCGCTTTTCGGTTTTGGGGGCAGGCTCACTTCGGCTAATATCCTCTCGGAAAGATGATTCCATCCGACAATTCGCAAACATCTTGTCCGAAAGACCGACGAGGAGGGGAACCCGGCTTCGGCCCGTCGCGGGCACCGCGCCGCTCTTTCACGGCGACTTTCCTGGTGTTACTCGGAACAATTCTTCTCTTGGGAAACGAAATCGGAGTCACGGCCCGCGAGATCGTCGTCGAACCTGGAGAGACACTCTGGGGGATCGCCCGGCGCGAACTGGGAAACGGAAACGCTTGGAAGTCCCTGGCAGAGGAAAACGGACTCTCTTCACCACACGAACTTCGGGCTGGAATGAGACTGCGGATTCCCGAAGAAACGAAGGCCTCGGAAGTTCGGCGCCGGCGTGCACATGAAGATCGGGTTCCCACTTCAAGCCATGGGAAGGCCTCTCCTTCCTCGCGCCGACCCCGGCAAGTCCCCTCTCCCATCGGTTCCGCGCACACTCCCATTCCGACCTTCTCCAACGCGCAAGCACCACATGCGGAATCTCCTTCCCCCTCGGAGACGATACCGAAACCGAGGCTTCCCACGGTTCGCTATGACCTCGTGACGGTTCCCTCGGATCCGTCGATCCGGCCGCTCTCCTTGAAAAGCGCCTTGAACTTGGCTCGCCGCCGCAATCTCGAGATTCTCTCGAAGGCCTACGATCCCCAAGCGGCGTGGACGACGTACGAGGAAGCGCGGGCCGATTTCGACCCCACGCTGACCTTCTCATCGCAACAATCCTGGACCCGATCACGGGTGATGCGACACGGGACGCCGGTTTCGATTTCGGACGCGCGCACGACGTCCTATTCTGCGACCTTATCCCAAACACTTCCCACCGGAACCACCATCGACCTCTCGGCCTCGACGGAGCGTTCCCGAAGTTATCCTTTTCCCTCGACTCTGGATCCCACCTACACAACCGACGCCTCCCTATCCGTGACACAACCGATTCTCGAGGGAGCCGGACGTGTGAGTGCGTACGCGGCAACAGAGGCGGCCAAAAAGAGCGCGGAAGCGGCGGAAGGACTTTACGAACGACTCAGCATCGAGGTGATCGAACGGATCGAGAAGGCCTACTGGAACCTCGGGGCGGCCCAAGCGTCCGAACGCGTGGCCCGAGCATCGCTCGAACTTGGAAAACTTCTGTTGAAACGCAACGAGGGCTTGAATCGTCACGGACTTCTTCCCGACGTCGAAGTTTTGACGGCAAGGGCCGGCGTCGCCGTTCGAAGGGAAGCGCTCGTCGCCGCAACGACACGACGTGAGAACGCGGCGGAAGAACTTCTTTTCGCGATATACGGTGAGGATGCGCGCAATCAGACGGTCCTACCCTGGGCCGTCTCGGAACCACCGCCGCCCTTGACGTTCCCCTCCCCTGAAGTTCTTGAAGAGGAGGCCTTACGCGTCCGTGACGACGTCCGCGCCGCACGGAAAACGCTCGACGCGGCCGAAATCACGTTGAAGGCGGCGAAAAAGGCTCTTCTCCCCAATCTCGATTTGACCGGGTCCGTTGGGACGGGGGGAACGGACGAGACCTTCGGCGACGCGTGGCGCGAAACGTTGGACAACGACAATCCAAACTGGTCGGCCGGACTCGTTCTGACCGTTCCCTTGGGAAACCGCGCGGATCGCGCGCGTTTCGAGGCGGCACGGATCGATTACGAACGGAAACGGTTGGCGTTGACAGCGGTGGAGAATCGCGTGCGTTTGGCCGTCCGCAATGCCTACCGCGAGGTACGGCTCGGAAAAAAACGCCTGGAGGAAGCCGTGGCGGCTCGGAAATTGGCGGAAGAACGACTGCTGGCCGAGCGACGGCGGTTTGAATTTGGACTGGGAGACACTCAGCGCGTGTTGGACGCGGAAGAAGACGTCGTCTTGGCGTACCAAAAGGAAATCGAGGCCCGGTATGGGCTGGCACGCGCTCAGGCGACTCTGACGGCTGCGATTCGTGGAAACGGTGCCGGGCATTAACTTCTTAACTTTTTCTTCTTGGGAGCCCGTTGAAAACGGCTGTTGGACAGTTCGTCTTCAAAAGTTAAAAGTTAATGCTCGGCACCGTTCGATGTTCTACAATACGACCTCATGAAGAAAAGGAAGAGAAACACACCGACTATCCGCAAACCCAGTGCTTCCTATTCTTTCACGATGCGGATCGTCATTCCTTCCCGGCCAGGGTCTTTTGCGCAGGTGGCCTCTCTCATCGGAAAAGCAGGCGGCGATCTCGGCGCGATCGACCTCGTCACCGTCTCGAAAGAAGGCACCATTCGCGATGTCACGGTGGCCGCTCGTGACGAGAAACACGCGGAAAAAATCATCGCGTCGGTCCGAAGAGAGAAGTCTTTCGATGTCCGTTCCGTATCCGATCGCACTTTCCTGATGCATCTCGGGGGAAAAATTTCGGTCGAAAACCGACATCCCGTAAAGACACGCGACGACCTTTCGATGGCGTACACGCCGGGAGTGGCCCGGGTCTGCATGGCGATTCACGAGAAACCGCGGGCCTCGTGGTCCCTGACGATCAAAGGCAATACCGTGGCGGTCGTCTCGGACGGCTCGGCCGTCCTCGGCCTCGGAGATATCGGCCCGGAGGCGGCGATGCCCGTGATGGAAGGAAAAGCGATGCTCTTCAAGGAATTCGCGGGCGTCAACGCCTTTCCGATCTGCCTGAACACACATAACGTTGACGAGATCGTTCAAACGGTGAAAGCCTTGGCCCCCACCTTTGGAGGAATCAATCTGGAAGATATCGCGGCGCCGCGGTGCTTTGAGATCGAGCGTCGATTGATCGAGACTCTTTCCATACCGGTCTTCCATGATGACCAGCACGGGACGGCCACGGTCGTCTTGGCGGCGCTTCTCAACGCCGTACGTCTCTTGAAACTCGAACTGAAGAAAATGAAAGTCGTTCTTTCCGGAGTCGGTGCCGCCGGCATCGCCTGCTCGCGAATGATGTACCGGGCCGGCATCCGCAACATCATCGGTTTCGATCGCAAAGGGGCCCTCTATCGCGGTCGGACCGAGCACATGAATCCGGAAAAGGCTTCTTTTGTAAAGTTTACGAATCCCGAGAATTACCGTGGCGGAATGGCCGGCGCGTTGAAAGGCGCTCACCTTTTCCTCGGACTCTCCGGCCCCGGTTCCGTCGATCCCGCATGGTTGAAGAAGATGGCGCCGCGTGCGATGGTCTTCGCGATGGCGAACCCCGTTCCCGAGGTATATCCCGAGGAGGTACCGCGCAATGTCAAGATCGTTGCAACGGGAAGAAGCGACTATCCGAATCAGATCAACAACGTCCTCTGTTTCCCAGGCATTTTCAAGGGAGCCCTTTCTGTGTACGCAACCCGCATCAACGAACGTATGAAATTGGCGGCGGCGCGTGCCATCGCCGGAACCATTCCCCCGAAGGCCCTCTCGCCGGAGTACATTATACCCAGCGTCTTCGATAAAACGGTGGCGGAGCGCGTCGCAAAAGCGGCCGCGAAGGCTGCAATTTCGTCGGGAGTGGCTCGGCGGAAAACGACACCGCTAACATTTCAATAACAACGGATTCACGGACAATTCCGGTTCAGCCAAGAGAAGCGCACCGAGACCGATGCCGGCGACTCCGGTCATCAGGCCGGGCGTCTCGATCCCCGTCTGAACGCCACAGATAAACCCTTCTTTTTCGACGCTCTCCACCACACCGTTGGCGAGGGCGCATACCCGCTCGCGCTCCGCGGCGCAATACGGATGGCGTGAGGCGCGGTCGAGGAAGACCAGATTTCCGAAGTCTCCATGACAGAGGCTGTGGGAGATGCCGAATCCTCGCTCGATCGTGCGATCAAACGCGTCTCGGATTTCCGTCGAAAGTTGCGAATCCTCCACCAGTCTCAACGAATCCAGCCTGCTCAAGCCGATTCCCGGAGCCCCGTTGCACCACGTGCAGCTGCGTGGGACATCCTCGGCTCGCGTCATTTCCTTCATGGCATCCCGCATATCCGGCCAATCACGAATCTCGGAGCGGAATCGAAACCGCTCATATTCGTACGCCGCGATTCCTGTTTCCCGAAACCGTTCTTCGCCCGTAACGGCGCCAAGCCGAAGCAATGCATAGCCGATACCGGCCGCACCGTGAGCGAAACCGCAAATCGGTTCCGTAGAATGCCCCTTCCAAGCCAGACCTCGTTTTTGCGGTAACGCGGTTCGAACAAGATACTCTCCGAGCCGAACAGCCGCCGCGTGCCCGCGGGCTTCGCCGGTGACCGCATCGTAAGCCAAAAGAGCAAGTATCGCGCCGGCGGCACCGGTAATAATGTCCGCCGTCTTCACCTCCGGAATGATTCTTTCGATACGCGCCAAGGTCCGCGCGGCGAGGGCGAACAACGAATCATCCGTCAACAAGCGGCCCACCGCCGTCAGTCCGTACAGAACCCCTCCCCAACCGTCAAACCCGCCAAGCCGCTCCTCGACACCCTCGAGTTTCTCCTCGACAAGACTTTCAAGGGAACGCAACGCCTTCCGTGCCAGTTCCTCTGATCGAGCGTCACCGGACGTCTTGCTCCACGCAGCAAGGAAAAGCGCCACGCCGGTCACGCCGCTGTAAAGATCGATCCAGAGCGGCTGAAAATCGTATTCCGCCTCCGAAAAGATCACCGTTCCGATTCGCAGCCCCAACCATCCCACTCCGTCTTCTCCCTCGATCGCCGTGCGTTCCAGATACTCCTTCGCCCGTTCCGCGATCTTCAAAAGCCGTTTCGCCGGGAACGAACCTGCGGCGGGCAAGACGGTATGGCGTCGCAACGCGACGCGATCCTTTCGATTGGCTGCCAGGGTCGAGCGAATAATACCGATCTGCTTCCGCTTGTCGTCCTCTGAAAACCGGCCGAGACGCGCTCGGACCGCCTCGATCGGCGAGGAAGGAAGAGCCCGTGGAATTCGCCCCCCGTCACCGTCCTCGAGATCACGGCTCCCGATCGAAGCGAAGAAGATGGGATAATCATACCGTCGCAACGCCGCCCTTTCGCTCGAAATCGTCTTCTCCAGAAGCGGTTGTTCGTCGGCGCCGATCCAGAGATGGTCGAGCAGCCATTCTCGATCCAAAGCATCACGACCGTAATCCGGATGACTCACTCGCCGAAGCAGATAACCGTATCCCATCGTCACCCGAACCAAGACCCGGCTTTTCGCTCCGGCAAAATCCTCGAAAACCCCGCCGTCCTCGTCGAACCATTCCTTGCGCTTTTCGAGGAAAAGATCGTACACCGCGGAGAACCCTTCCACGAATTCCTCGAGAAACTCGAGCATATTCACTTCCCGGCCTTTCAAGCGGGGACGGTTCCGACCCTTTTCGAGCGGCTTCGCGGAATAGGTCAATCGCATGCGATCGGAAGGTGGGACATCCCAGTCCGGTGTTTCGTCCGGCAGACGTTCTCCCGCGACATCAGCCATTCCTCCGATATCAAATCCCTCGGGAGACTTGGGAAGCAAAATCCTGTGTGGCAGAAGCCCCGTACTCAGAACGCTCTGTTGCATACTGTTCCAGATTGAGATCGAATCGTCCGTCGGAAAGAGGTTCGACGACATCAGAGTCTCGCAATCGATCAAGATCGGATGATCCGCATCAGCGAGAATATTTTCAAAGTGATAATCGATGGCTTGGAAGGCGTACAAGACAGCCAACTCCGCGCCGAGTCGCCGGTAGAAGAGCGAGATCTCGTTTCGCTCGTCGGCCGACCGCCCCTCCACAAATTCGAGCCACCCGTGATCTCCACGATCGAGCACTTTCAATGCCCGCAGATCCAACTCCGGCAGTTCCCTATTGATTCGCTCGAAAAGCCGCGCCAAGCCGCTCTCCATCCGCAATGAGCGGGGTTTATAGACGAGTTTCCGGCCGTCCTTGAACTTCAAGATGGTTACGCTGTGTCCACCGGAATGGCGATCCCCTTGACCGATGCGGAGATCCGCCACGGTTCCGGCCGCCTTTCCACCGAAGAGTTCCCGTTCGATGGACGGCCAATCGTCCTTCAGGTGCTGAAACATCTCGGTCATCGCGTTAAGGAAGAGTTCAACGGAGGTCACGACGTCTCGCGCGAGAACGGGGTATTGTGAGAGCATTCCCGCGGCGAACTCTCGATCCTTCAACATTGCGACGAAAGAAAAAAATCGTTCTTCTTCCGTCTTTCCCGAAAGAATTCCCATTCGCGAGGCCAAGTTCATCTCGAGAATCGCCGCCTTCGCTACGATCTCGAAGAGGTGCGGGAGAAACTGCTCGACGGCCGAACGCGCCAGAGCTTCGGCATCGGCGATGAGAGGCGATGCATTCGATGATGCACCGAAAACGTCCCCGAGAGATCCGTACGCCCTCTGAATCAGCGGAAGCGCCAGATAGAGAAATCCGGCCAGTGGACGCCCTTCCAGAGAAAGAGAATAGTCGGGTTCGCTCACGAAAGCGTCACGAAGGACGAGGAGCCACGAGGGATGGTGTTGAATGTGCTGTTTCAGCCAGGTTGTCTTCAGTGATGCAATCCTTTCGAACTCGGCCGGTGCAAGCCCATCCATCCGCAATCGTTTCTCCAAGCGTCCCGGCGACTGGCGAAACGCGGGATGCGACTCAAGACGTTGGCGTAACCCTCTTCCGCGGTCATAATCGAGATCTGCCTCCGTTACAGCGTCTCTTTGAGCGCGATAAATATCGCGGCGTTCTTCGAGCGTCAAAGCGGCATACCAGCAGTCACGATCGAAAATCGAGGCAAGGCGGGACGGGGCATTTTCGGAGGAGAGTGACGGATAATCGGAAGACACCGTCATCTCCGGACTCCTAAGAATCGCAGTCGCGCTGTGGGGTAGGCTTTCGCCGTCACCGCCCCGGAAACGTCGTGGACGATTTTGATGTGGTGGAGGCGGCGCTCCAGGACCGGAACAATTCGGCGACCCGCGATCCGACTCATCTCTTCCGCCGTCTTCCTCCACGCCGCCGGCGCCGCGTAGCCGTCCTCGCCGTCGATCGAGCGCCCCAGCCATTGGAGAAGCGCTTCGGTCTTCTCGACCAGAGCGAGACCGCGTTCCCGCAGGAATTCCAGGAACGGATGCCACTCGTTATCACCCGTATAACATTCCCACCCGATCTTCGTAACTTCGGATTCATCGATATCGAGCATCACAAAAATCCAGCGGACGAGTTTTTGGTACTCGTCGTAGGTTTTCCTCAACTCCCGAACTGCAAGGGGAAAGCCCGCCTTCGCAACGTATCCCACGGGATCTTCCTCCGGTGCAATCGCCAAAAGGAGTTTCGTAACGTCTCTCCCTCGGGCGCGTGTCGAACCCAGCTGAACAAGTTTCCGTCCGTCCGGAAGCATCTCCAGAAGCAGGCGAAGTTTCTTCCGGTGACCCGGACTCACCGGGACTCCTCGCAGAAGTTCGAGCATCGCCATCAGACTCGAAAAATCATCGGAAAGAAGAGTTTTTCCGCCGCGAACGAGTCCCTCGTCCGGCGCTCCGATGAAGAGGACCGGCGCGAAGAGATTGCGCCTTGGCGACGGCCTGGCGGTATCGAACTCGAAAAAGAGAGTTCCCACGCGCCGAGAGGCGAAGGAAGAGGAATCGAGCCAGCAACGAGCCAAATCCCGCGCCATCTCCCATTCTTCGCCTGCCCCCGGCGGAAAGGGAACGGCAAGCGGTTTTTTGACAAAAGACGAACGATACTCCGGATTCAATTCGAGAATTAAATCCACGGAACAACCTTTTTCCCCGAAACGACATTCGAACGCGAAATGTTCGGAGAGCGGAGCGGGAAGTGTCTCGGCAACCGAACACATCCGGTATCGGTTTTCACCGTCGGCCAGTACCTCGGGAAGAAACGGAAGAACGTTGTCCAAGACATGACGCCAAGTCTCAGTAAAGGGTTCTGTCACGCCTGGAGCAGCTCCACAAGGGACCGTCGAACTTCTTTCGAGGTACCGGCCGTCCCACTTCTTTCCTCCCCCTCTTCAACTCCGCTCCCCTGCCGAAGATTCTCCCCCGCGTTCCGTCGCATCACCTCGAAGATCCTCTTCGCGACGAACTCGCATCCCCTGCTGCTGTAGTGTGAGGCCTCGACATAGAGCGAACGGCGGGCGGACTTTTCTCTGATCAAAGGCAACAGATTCACGAAAGCCGCGTCGATCTCCTCTCCGCGTATCATCTCCTCCATTTCCTTCCGCCATCCATCGAACCGGTCATACCATTTTCGACCATCGTAATACGGCAGAGCCATCCCCCAGACGAAAATCGCCTTCCCTCTCCATTCCCGCAACACCTCCGCATACTTTGCCACGCACCGCTGGATCTTCGTTCGCTTTTCGTCGAGGATTCTTGTCGGCCCTTTCCGAAAGAGCCGGTCTCCTCCGCTGATTACGAGGCTCTTGATCGTAAGAAAGAAGGTAAAAAGGAGAATCGCGGAATGAAAATTCCTGATGACCGGAATGCGGTAAACAAAAGGAGGATTCTTCTGTTTCAAGAATCCCTCCTCCGTCACGAAATGTTCCCGTTCGATTCTTGCCGGAAATTCTTCTCTCTCGACGTCCCACGCGACTTCCTCCATTTCACTGGTGTCCGTCGAGAGGTTCACGTAAAGAACGACATATCGTGCCTCCGGGTAGCGTTCCAAAGCCCTCTTCAAAGTGAAATAATGTTCACCGAGCCCGGCCCCGGGAAGCCCGCAGTTCTTGACTTTCTTATCCAGCAACGCGGAAAGGACGGACGGGATCGTTCGATCGTTGTCGACGCCGAATCCAAAAACCTTGCTGTCTCCTATGACCAGTGCGTACACCGGCTCTTCTCGGCCGTCCAAACGGGAGATCCTGTATCCGTCTTCGTCGGTGGATACGAGGAAAGGCACGGGTTTCATCCAGTGATCGAAGGCATAGACGGAATGGTTCTTCAGCGACGGTTTCAAGCGGTATCCTACAACCTCGTCGGGAGCAAAGAGGTTGTATCGGCCTTTCCGGATCAATTCGTTCTGATAGGAATACGTGATCTGCGGCCAGAGGCGCTCCACCACCAATTCCACGAATACGAAAAAGAGAAAAATACCGAGGCCTTCGGTAAACCAGAGGCTTCCCATCATTCGAACGAAGTCATTCGCAATCGGCTTGGTTTTCCCAGCACTCCACTCCCCTCAGACATCCTTCCTCGAACCGCGTCGGCTCCTCCGCCGGCATCAGCCTTCTCGTTCCCCGACAGCCCGCGCTGCCCCCCCTTATTTCCCTCTTTCTCTTCCCCGCGATACAAGGAAGAAAGAACGTTCCGGAGAAGCGGACGGGACGGAGGGGCGCGCAATCGCGCGCCCCATCCCGCCCGACGAAATCAGAACGGATTGCAGTCGTGAATATACGTTCCGGTCTTTTTGCAGCAGTCGCCGCTGACAGTGGATACCCACCCGCCCCCGGGTTTCGGTTTCCCTCCAACCGCCTGCTTCAGAAATTCTTCATCCAATTCCTCGTCGCCAAGCGGATTCTCCGGCAACTGGGACCGTTCCTCGTCCGACAACGAATTTCGAAACTCGGGATCCCGCCAGGCACGGACAACCTTCGTGAAGGCGTTGAGTTCTTCCAAAGAGAACTCAAAGCCGTTCGCGTTGCCGATCTCGACGAGTTTCTCTCCATCGTTCGCCGCCAACGCCTCCTGCGTCTGTTTCCGGATGTTGTCATCCGTAAACATCGCCTTGTAAAACCGGACCAAAGCCTCCTGTGACATAACGCCACCCTCCTTTTTGTTGAATCTCTTCCAGTCGTGGAAAAGACTTCTCTGCTGTCCATCGCCCCCACAACCGGACTCCTCTTGAACTATGGTGGTGATGCGCCGAAAAATCAATGTGAAAATTCTCACCGTCGCTCGTTCGAGAAAACGTCCCCGTTTTCCGAATCCTCGAACGCTTCGGCAGCCAGAACGGGAAAAACACGCGGACCTTGCATGCCAAAAGAATTCCTCATACGCTTCTTCACGGGATGCGTCTAGGCGGGGAGCCAGCGGTGCCCTGTACCCGAAATCCGCTCGATGCGGGGCCGAAAGCCCGGCCGAGGGTTCGGCTCTCCGGGAGATGAGAGCGTGTGGAACGTGTCGAAGGCCGGTCCCCGCGCAACGAAGGGCCGTGAACCGGGTCAGGCCTTGACCGGAGCAGCCCTAAGCGCGCTGACTTCGTGTGCCGCGGATCGGCCGGCCGGAGCGGAAAGCCGTTACTTGCCCGGGAAGTCGTTCTCGACGCCGGGGACGCATCCTATTCAAGGAGGTTCGATAGACAGCCGCCGGAAGCAAAGAAAAGGGAACGAAATTGGCGAAGGAAAAATCGGATACGTATGAAGGCTTAGCACGTCGTTACCGGCCCCAGACGTTCGACGAAGTCGTCGGCCAGGGGCACATCGTCCGAACGCTGACAAAAGCGATTGAGAACGGACGTTGGGCGCATGCTTACCTCTTCATCGGCGGGCGCGGACTGGGAAAGACGACTATGGCGCGCCTCCTTGCAAAAGCACTCAACTGCAAAAAGGGACCGACGACAACCCCCTGTTGCCGTTGCGATTCCTGTCTCGAGATCGCTGCGGGACGGGATATCGACGTCCTGGAGATCGATGCCGCCTCGAACACTGGCGTGGACAACGTCCGCGACACGATCATTCAGGCGGTCAACACTTCCGCCGCCCGCGCTCGCGTCAAGACCTTCATCGTCGATGAAGTCCATATGCTCTCGACGGCCGCCTTCAACGCCTTACTCAAGACGATCGAGGAACCCCCGTCGAACGTCCTCTTCGTGCTGGCGACGACGGAAGGGCATAAGGTTCCGGTCACGATTCGTTCCCGTTGCCAGCGTTTCGATTTTCGCCCGATTCCCGAAGAAACCCTGGTGGCACGCCTCCAAACAATCGCAAAGAAAGAGAAGATCAAGATCAACAAAGAAGCCCTTACGCTGATCTGTCGTTATGCGGAGGGAGGCGTCCGCGACGCGCTCAGCGCCCTCGATCTCGTTCGTTCCTACAACGACAAAGCAATCACCCGCAAGGAAGTGGAAGAAGCGCTCGGTCTGGTCCCGCACGAGGAAGTCCAGGCAATCGTCGAGGCAATCTCGGAAGGTTCCGCCGACGAAGTTGTTTCCCGTGTCGGCTCCCTCGTCAAATCAGGCATTGATCCGATGGAGATCGTCCGCGGTCTCGTGAGTTCCTGGCGAGAACTCCTCGTCGCGTCGTTCGAACGAAAGGGGGGAATGGCGGAGATGAGCCGCGGAAGAATCATCCGAAGCCTTGAAACTCTTCTCGAAACCGCCGCCCGGATGCGAACAAGCCGGTTCCCGCGCATCGAACTCGAGGTACTCCTCGGACGCCTCTGCGGACTAGGCTTGCGTGATACCTCTCTGCGGGCCATCCACGAGGAACTGAAACGCTTGGCGGCTCAGACAATTCCGGACGATCGAAACATAATTCTCTCCGGACCGCCCGATGATTTGGAGAAACAATCGCGTATGAAAGAACAAAAATTCCGCGGAGAAAAAAAAGCCGCGTCGGCCGACCGGCTTAAAGGAGTTTCGGAGGAAGCACGTCTTCGCCGGAATGAAATTCGATCTTTCGTCCAGGAGACGTCCCCACTCCGAAACGCCTCATCCACTCCTCCTCCTGCTCCGGCGGACTCAAATTCTCCGAAGAGAAGAGACGCAAAGAAGATATCGGGAAAGAGGAAGGCCGCGAGGGAGGCCGTTGACCCAGCGGCTCAGGAAATCGCCACTCTCTTCAATGCTGATCTGATAAGCATCGAGGAGAATTGACACCCCTTTCCAATTTCAAAAGTTTCTTTCTCCAACGATTTCCGTACGAAGTCTCCGGCGCGATATCTCTACGACGACCAAACGTTTCGAAGGAATCTCTGGTGGATCGAATGTTGAAAGAAGGGAAAAGGGACTACGAATTCCAGAGTAGGAATTTCAAAAACGCGGGAATTTTCATTACTTCCCCGAAAGAGGCTGCCGCAAGAACAATAGGTCCCGTTCCCGTTGCCCGCTTCACTTGCGAGCGCGGCGAGCCATATTTTAAATCTTACGGAACATGCGGAATTTTCCGATATATAAGAAGCCGTAACTCGCGAAAAAAGAAGACGTTGAAGAAGGAGGTTCTCAAACTTGCAGGAAAGGAAAAGCAAGAGGAGTTAGTGTGATTCAATCTTTAGAAAGCGTAAAGGAAACAAATGGAACGGGAGGGAGGGGGCCAGTAAAGTAAAGTTATGTCTCCGTTCAAACCCGCAAGATTCTTTCGGAACCAACATATCCGCATTTCCATCTTTGCGATCTTCGTGGGGCTGTTGTCCGGTTTCGGGGCCGTAGCGGTTCGCGCCGGAATCAAGTATGCGCAGCATTTCAGTTACGGGGGCTGGAACACGATCCTCGGGGTCGTGGATCGAAATCCGCTTTGGTGGAGACTGTTCATTCCATCGGCGGGAGGGTTGCTCGTCGGACTTCTCACCTATTATTTCGCGCGTGAAGCAAAGGGACACGGTGTTCCAGAGGTTATGACGGGAATTCTGCTCAGTGAAGGGAGGATTCGGAAACGGGTAGCGCTTGTAAAGGCGTTGGCCTCGTCAATCTGTATCGGCACGGGGGGGTCAGTCGGACGAGAAGGCCCTCTGGTTCAAATCGGCGCCGGAATCGGTTCAACGATTGGGCAGTGGTTCCGGGAAGACACGAAAGCAATCCGGACCTTGGTGGCCTGCGGTGCGGCGGGAGGAATCGCGGCAGCTTTCAACGCCCCTTTCGCGGGATGTCTCTTTGCGGTTGAGATCATCCTGGGAGATTTCGGCGTCGCGGCTTTCTCACCAATCGTCATCTCTTCCGTGACGGCCACACTCGTTTCCCACCATTTCGAGGGTGATTTTCCGGTCTTTGTGATTCCGATTCAGTACCGGCTCCAGAGTCCGCTCGAGATGATCCCATACACCGTTCTGGGCTTTGCGGCGGGGTACGTCGCGTTGCTTTTCATCAAGGTGCTTTATTCCTTCGAGGATGTGTTGGAGGAATGGAGGTTTCCGGAGTACCTCAAACCGATGCTTGGAGGGCTCGTTATCGGCGTATTCGGGCTCTTTGTTCCCCATATCCTTGGAGTCGGATACGAGACGATCAATATGGCCCTGAAGGACCAGATCGGCTCGCTCGGCTTGATCGCGGTGTTGCTTCTCGCGAAGATCCTTGCGACGTCGCTGACCTTGGGAAGCGGCGGCTCGGGCGGAATCTTCGCTCCGAGCCTCTATTTGGGAGCCCTGGTCGGATCCGCCATCGGGATTCTGACGCACCGCATCTATCCTCCCGCGCTCGTGGCGCATTCGGGAGCATACGCCGTCGTCGGTATGGGAGCCGTCGTGGCCGGCGCCACCCACGCGCCGATCACGGCGATCATCACGATCTTCGAACTGACCAAGGATTACCAGATCTTTCTTCCTCTGATGCTTTCCTGCATCATCTCCTCCCTCGTGACAAGTTCGATCAAACCCGGCTCGATCTATACGCAGAAACTGTTACGGCGTGGAATACTCTTCAAGGAAGCGCGGGAGGATTTGATTCTGAAAAGCATCCCCTTGCGTTCCTATGTCCAAAGGAATTTTATCTCGGTTCACGAGGATTCGACGATTCAAGAGATCATGGACAAGGCAATGACTTCGGACCAGCAAGTGATCCCTGTCGTGAATTCGGAGGAACGTTTGACGGGTGTGATTACCTTTCACGTGATGAAGACGGTCTTCTACGAGAAGGATGATCTGATGGGTCTGGTCGTCGCTCGGGACATTATGGAAAAACCGGCCTCGATTACGATCGACAAGACGTTGTGGGACTGCATGCGCGTGCTTTCGACGAGCGCGCTGGAAGAGCTGCCCGTCCTGGAGAACGGACGACTGGTCGGGATAATTGACGAACAGGCGTTGATGGAGGTGTACAACAAGGAATTGGGGAAGCGGAATCTGGCTATCAGTCTTCTTCAAAAGAAAAAATACAACGTCGAGTCGGGAACGGGATACGAACTGGGAGGCGGGATGTGGCTGCGCGAGTACGTCGTCAACGGAACCTTGGGCGGAAAGACACTGGAGGAACTCAATCTTCGCTATGAGTATGACATCGAGGTCGTGCTGGTTTACAAACGCTCGCGGGGCCGCAACATCATTCCCACGGGGAAGACGAAATTGGAGCCGGGAGATAAGCTCGTCGTGATTGGACGCACAGGAAATCTTGCGCGGTTTTCCAGGGAGATATTCGGGACATTAAAGAATGAAGTGGAAATCACCGAAATGGAATCCGAAGGTTGATATATCGAACTTTGGAAAGCCGCCTCCCAAGATAAATCGGCGCGGCCGGTGTGTTCGGTTCGTTCTCCCAATCTCTTTTTCCAGCATGTCGCTGCCCTTCACACAAGTTCTTTTCGAAGAGCATGACAGATCCATTGTACATCCTTTCGGCTCAATTTTGCCCCCGAAGGGAGCGTCAAACCTCTCGTAAACAACTGCCTCGCTACCGGCCTTTCCGGATTCTTACTGAACATCGGTAATGAAGAAATGGGATGAAAAAACGGTCTCGTTTCGATGCCGCACCGTTTCAATTTTTGTTCTATCCGTCGGCGGTCTACTCCTTTCGGTAAAAGAATAGATACCATCCACCAAGAGCTTTCGGCGCCCGATTGTTGTTGCTGAAATTCCAAACCGCGCTTGTCTTTCAAAAATTCTTGATACCACTTCGCAATTCGGTGCTTCGCCGACAGAAGACTCTTGATTCTTCTCATCTGGGCGATTCCAAGAGCCGCCTGCATTCCCGTCAACCTGTAATTGAAACCGATTTCCGGATGGTAATAACGCCGGTTCGGATCCATCGCCTGATCCAACAAGAACCGAAGGCGTCTTCCCAATCCTCGACTTCGACAAGTGATCATTCCTCCTTCACCGGTAGTGATCAACTTGTTTGCATAAAAACTGAATACTCCGGCGGTTCCTAACGCTCCCGTCTTTCTCCCTCGGAACACCGCCCCGTGAGATTCCGCCGCATCTTCAATAACGACAACCTTTCGCCCGACCAAACGTTTAATCCCTTCTACATCGGCGGGATTCCCAAAAAGATGAACCGGGATCACCGCCTTGGTGCGCCGTGTCAATACCCGTGCCACCGTCTCCGGTGTGATGTTCCAGGTCCGCGGATCCACGTCCGCGGTCACGACTCGCGCTCCCGTGTATGCCACCGCGTTCGCCGTGGCTACAAACGTCATATCCGGAATGATCACCTCGTCTCCATATCCGAGCCCCAATGCAACCAAAACGAGGTGCAAACCGGCCGTTCCACTGGAAACCGCCACCGCTTCCGAAACCCCACAATATGCCGCGAATCTCTCCTCGAATTCTCGCACCGACGAGGAAAGCGGCGAAATCCATCCGCTCCGCACACACTCCGCAACGGCCCTTACCTCCGCTTCGCCCAAAACGGGTTCCGCCACCGGAATGAATCTCCTCATCCGCCTTTCCCGGGATTTCTTTTCGGCTTGGTCATTTCCGTGAGTTTACGCCCGGGCGTATCTCCTCTCAATCCGGTTTTATTCCTTATGCGCATGGTGAAAAAGGGACACTTTTTGCGGGATTGTGCCCCCCCTGGAAAAAAGGCGGAAGGGGAATCAGCGTCCAAGACCGAAGAGCCCTTATCTCGCACGATTTGCACGACCCCGGTTTGAGGCTCGACTTTCACTTTTTCATCACTATTTTCTCTCCGCGGCTTCTCCGTCTCCTACACTCCTCTCTTGGAGTTTCCTCGAGGACGTAGAGGACTCCGTTCAGAACACGCGGCCTTTCAACAGCGAACCATACTCGTAGAGACTACCGACGAGAACGACCTCAAGAAAATAGATCGCCGCGATCAAGGCAACCGGCGTGAAATCGATTCCGCCGGCGACGAGAAAAGGAAATCGCCTGCGAATCGGCCGATACACCGGATCGGTGGCCGACCGAATCAATCGCACGATCGGGTTGTAAGGATCCGCATTGACCCAAGAGAGAATCGCCGATGCCAGGATGATGTAAAAATAAGCCTGCATCGCCAGTTTGAGAACGAAGGCCAGGCCGATGAGAACGTTTCCCAGAATAATCATTCCAGGGCTTCCGAAATTCGTTTTCCCAGGACCGCCGCCCGTTCCCGTGCCGCAGCCACCGCCTCGCGAACGACTCCCTGGAAATCCCTTTTCTCGAAGACCTCAAGGGCCGCTTCCGTGGTTCCTCCCTTGGATCGTACCGCGGTGATCATTTCGGAAAGCGTTTCGCCCGTTTCGATATTCGTTCTTGCCAGTTCGCCCGCGCCGGCCATCGTCTCCACCGCCAAGCGGATGGCCGTATTCTCCTCCAACCCTTCGGCGATCCCCGCTTCGGCCAACGCCGCCGCCAGGAGATAGTAATACGCCGGGCCGCTTCCGGAAAGCGCCGTTACCGCATCGAAACACTCCTCCCCAACCCGCACAACTCTCCCGATTCTTCCAAAGATTCCCGTCGCCGTCGCCATCGGCTCTCCTTCGGAAAAAGCATTTCCACAAAGGGCTGTTACGCCGCGACACACTTTCGCCGGCGTATTCGGCATTGCGCGCACAACCGGGATTTTCGGAAATTTCTTCTCGAAAACTCCTACGGGAACACCCGCGAGGATCGTGATGATCATCCCCGGCATCCAAGGCGCGTTCGCATCTTCCAATTCCCGAAAGACGTTGTTCAGGTCCTGTGGTTTCACCGCGAAAAAAAGGATGCCGTTTCGAAACCCTGCCGGCACGTCATAAATTGCAGAAAACGTTCTCGCAGCGGGTATTGCCGATCTCATCGCGTCAAGCGTTTCCGCCCGCGGGTCCACGAAAGCGATCTCCTCGAAGTCCAGGCGGTCTCCCCCTCCCGAAGAAAACAGAGCCCGCGCCATTCGGCCGGCTCCGATGACACAGAGCGACGTTTTCCTCAAACCCGCGCTCACAGATGCCTGATCCTGGAGAAGAGTCGAACTCCAACCAATAAAACGACAATTCCAGCCAGGGGAAGAGCAAATGTATAGATTGTCGCACCGGCCAGTTCCACGGCCGGGCGTACGACACTTTCCCAAAATTCCGCACTGAAGACGACAATGAAAACGAGCACCAAGAGAATTCCGAGGATCGAAGCCGCCGTCGATTCGTACCTCACGCCTCCTGCAGTTCCTCCCGGTGAATCCGTTCGATTACCATAACGAGACCCGTCAAAACCCAGAAGGGACCCGCGATGCGAACGACAATGAAGGTGTTGGCCGTTGCGCCGTGAAAGATCAAGCCGACCGACCCGGCGATCATTCCGAGAACCAGCCCCTTCATATAGCCGACCGGAAGCGCCCGATAAAGCCGCACCGCGGTTTGAAAAAGATTTCGAAACAACCATATCAAGGTCAGAAGTCCGAGAATCCCCAATTCTCCAAGGACGCGCACGATCTGGCTGTCCACGAACCCGACGCCGGTAACCCCCTGCCCCAAAAGCGGCTTGTATTTCCATTGGCGCACGACGCCCTTGTAACGCTGAAGGCGGGCCGCCGAGGAGGGATCCAGCTGTTCCTTGAACCCGACCGGTGTCTCACCGCGAACGTACTGCACTCTGTTTTGGAAGGTGTATTCGACGCGTTCCCGTGTCGCACTCGGCAACCACGGAATCGAGGCCGCAAGGATGATCAGAAAAAAGAGCGGGATGGCCTTCCGCCGGCTCAGAAAGAGGATCGTCAGGAACATTGGAAAGAACGCCATGTAAGACCCGCGCGAAAGTGTGTAGAGAAAGGGAGGAACAATCGCCACCATCATTAGAAAATAAAATATTTTTTGAATAATATTGGGGACATAATTCAGCAAGCCGAAGCAAAGCGCGAAGGAGAAGAGAAGATAACCGCCCAGTGTTCCCGGCTCTTCTTCCGTTTCGAACGGCGTTGTGGCACGGCCGTATTGTTTCGTAATTACCGCCGTCCACGTGGCCCAGGCCACCACAATCACCAGGGTTAAAAGATAAGCACTCATAATTCGTTTTACTTGTTCCTCGGAGTTCACGGTATTGAGGACGAGGAAATACAGGAGGAAAAATTCCAAGAATTTCAAGACGTAAAAGAAAGCCGTGGGGGCATGCGGCACGGAGCCGGCGAAAACACCACGAGCTGTGGAAACAATCGTCAGAAAAGAGAACCACAGAATGGGTCTGTTCAAGGGGGAGGATACCAGCGTTTCGAGTTTTCCATAAACCGCCACTTGAGCAAACCAGGCAGCGCTGACAAGAATGATCATAATATCATCGATTCGAATCACGACCTCCCGCTGTGGCAGCTTAATGAACTTGAGAGGAATTTCCGGTGACAGAAGCATCCCCGCCACAAGACAATAAAGACCAAACTCCACATCGATGATCGTAAAGAGAATGACGATGGTCGCGATAATGAAAATCGCCAGTCCCGACGCTCCGGTGGCCGAAGCGCGCGAGGCCAGAACCATCACAAACCCCAAGGACACGAACACGATCCCCATTGCTCCCGCCATGGGTTTCGTTCTGGCCGGTGGCGTCACGCGATAGGGGCTGAATGTTCCCGGGCCGACTGATACCGGAGACGGCATCAGGTTTTCCTCCTCCGCAGTACCTTGCCATTCGTCTCGATCTCAGAGGTCGGATCTCCGTAGTAATGATAATGATAGTAATAATAAGAGTAACCGAGCCGGCCCTCCGCGGGAATACGGTTGAGAACAATGCCCAAAAGTCGCGCTCCGACATTTTCCAGCTGAACCTTGGCCCGCAAGAGGGCTTCCCGCGCCGCCTTTCCGACGTGATAAACGAGCAAAACGGAATCGACCTTCGAGGAAAGCACGGCGGCGTCGGTCACCGGAAGGACCGGCGGACAATCGAAAACGATCACGTCGTATTCCTCCCGCACCTCCCGGATCATTTCCGTCATCGCCTCCGACGCGATCAACTCCGAGGGATTCGGAGGAATCGGACCGGAACAAAAGGCGTGGAGATTCTCGATCCCCGTCTCCTTCACGACCTCTTGCCACTTTTTGGCCCCGATCAACACGTCGGTCATTCCCGGCTTCTTCGGGATCCCGAAGAGTTTATGAAGCGCCGGCCGCCGCAGATTACATCCCACGGCCAAAACCTTCTGGCCGGATTGCGCCATCGTCACGGCCAGATTACACAGCGTCGTCGTCTTTCCCTCCTGAGGTCCGGACGAAGTTACCGTCAGTGTCTTCGCGTTGTCGATCACGCCACGGAATTGCACGTTCGTTCGCAAGGTTCGATAGGCCTCGGAAATGGGCGATTTCGGATCAAAGTACGTGATCAGATGTGGCTTGAAACCGAGGAGGTTTTCCGGCTTGTCCATCGCCTGATCCAGTTCGTGGAGACGTTCCTTGAGATCGCGGGCACGGACGCGATCGGGATCGAAGGTCACGACCGCCTTGGCCGTCTCTTCCGCCTCCTCCTCGTCCACCACAATCGATGGTATCACGCCGAGCACGGCTAACCCTGTCGTTCGTTCGACATCCCCGATCGTTCCAATCGATGTATCCATTGCTTCAACGACAAAGGCCAACGCGAAACCGAGCATAAGGCCGATCACGAGGCCGATGATGGCGTTGTTCGTTTTGTTCGGATAAATCGGTTCCGCGGGGATCGGGGCAGGTTCCACGAAACTGACGGTGTTCCCCTTCGAGATCAGTTCCTCATAACGCTTCTCTTCCAGCTTGTCGCGGAAGAAATTGTACAATTTCTCCTGAAGCGCGACTTTTCTGGACAAGCGAGCCTGTTCAATCTGATTTCTCGGAATTTGTTCGAGCAGGGCATTGATTTGGGGAAGAGCGTTGGCAAGGGCCTTTTCTCTTGCGCGAAGCGTCATAACCCGCGCCTCCAGGGTTCCCCGGCGATTCGTGAAGATCTCGGAAATCGCCATCTCCATTGCGGAACGAAGTCGCGTGATCTTCCTTTCGAGCGCCTCGACCTCCGGATGCCTCGGTGTGAGGTCTTTCAATTTCCGTGCCAATTCCACCTCGGCGTCAAAAAGTTCCTGTTTGATTCGTTGAAAACGAGGATCCTGCTGGAGGAGTTTTTCCGCCTGCTTACCCTCTTTTTCTTGATCCAACTGTTTCTTGAACTCGGCCAATTCCCGTTCGGCCCGCATCCGTTCTATCTGGACCTTTTGATACTCCGCTTCCAGGTCGGCGGCCTTGTCCACGCTGACCTTCACCCCCGGCTCCAGTGTCACAAGCGGCTTTTCTTGTTTCAGACGCAACAAGGCGTTTTCGGCTTCGTATAACTTCTCTTCGGCGTCCCTCAGCTGCATCTCGAGAAAGTGCCGTATCTCCCGGGTCTCCTTCTTGTTTCGCGTGCTGTACTCCTCCTCGAAAGCCTTCGCAATCGCGTTGGCCGCCCGGGCACAGAGATGCGGGTCATCACCCGTGTAATAGATCGTTATGAAATTGGTTTGCCCGTCTCCGTTTGCGCTAGCCCCCGCTTTCAAGGTTGAAGCGGCTTGCGTGACCTCGGCCGGAGAGGAATCCACTCCGACCCAACCCAATTCCATGGCCGCGCGCTCCATCACCGGCATCGATGTCGCAAATTCGATGGCTGTCGCCAATTCGTTTCCCTTGTACAACAAGGCATCCGCCAGAAGATTCGCCAGCGTGGATTGATAATTCAGCTCTACGCGCGCGGACGTCCGATAAATGGGTGTCAAAAATTGGTTTGTGTAAACAATAGCGGAAATGAGGAGGGTAAACGCGCTGAGGAGAATGATCCATTTGCGCTTGAAGATAACGCGCAGGTAATCCTGGATCGACATCTCATATCCAACGGCCATTTATCCAGCTCCTCTTCCCTGAAACTTCTCCCCTCGTTTCACAACCTCGAAAACTCGTCCGCGGCATATCGATGATGATAATAGTATCCCGCATAATCGTTCTGCGAGCGCTCCCATGGATCGTTGAAGACCACGCCGATGATGTTGGCGCCGACTTCCTCCAGAGTCTCGCGACATCGCAAAAGAGCATCCCGCGGCGCCACACTCACGAGATAAACGAGCAAGACGCCGTCCACAAGCGGCGCTATCGTCGTGGCGTCCGCCACGGGCAACATGGGAGGCGAATCGACCAGGACGATATCGTACCGTTTCTTGAGAATTTCCAAGACTTCCTTGAACCGGCTGCTCGCCAGAACCTCGGCGGGACGTCGCACAAAGCTTCCCGAATCGATGATATGGAGATTCTCGAACCCCGTTTCCTGAATCACATCTTCCAAAGTCCGCTTCCCGGTTAACAATTCGTGGAGGCCTTTCATACGGTCGATGGGGAAGAAACGGCCGATCACCGGATGCCGCATGTTCGCTCCAACCACAATCGTTTTCAGGCCCGCCGCCGCGCACGCCAAACTCAAATTCGCGATCGTGGTCGTCTTTCCTTCCTGCGGCGTCGAACTCGTTACCAACAAGGTCTTGAACCCGGATTCGAGAAATCGCCTCTGAATGACGGCCCTCAGCGTGCGATAGGCCTCCGCCGAAGGTGATCGTTGATCCACCATCATCGGAACCGTCTGAAGAAGATCCTTTCGTACCGTCGGAAATCGTTCCGTGTCCAATTTTTCATTGGGGATCCGAATTCTGGGAACCACCGCCAAAACCGGCCGTTCGAGAATCCGCTCGACATCCTTCAGGGCACTGAGGCTTGTGTCGATCGCCTCGGCTAAAAACGCCCCCGCAAGCCCCAAAAGAAAACCGATGATCCCCCCCAGAATTACGATCATCTTCCGATCCGGACGAATCGGCTTTTCCGGAACAGCCGCTCGCTCCATCAGAAATAATCTGTCCGACGGGGCGTTCATCGAAATCTCGAAATCTTGGAGTTTTTGTTGAAACATCCGGCTGACGGACGTTGCAATCGCCAACTCCCGTTCAAGGCTTGTTTGGTTTTTCAAACGCTCCGGCAATTCCTCTATTGCACGGTGGGTCATCGCTCTTTCTCCTTCGAGCCGAGTCAAGGACTGTTCGATCTCCCGCTCGCGGGTTTCGTTCGAGAGCAGATAGGCTTCCAACGCCTGATTTGCGACTCCCTTCAATTCTTCCTTCGCTTTATTCAAGGTGTCTATTACCTTCGCGACGCGGGGATGCGCCGGGGTAAACTGCGTGAGAAGTTGATCGCGCCGTTTCTCGAGTCTCTGAATCTCGTCCACACGGGACTCCAACTCCCTTCCCCCCAGCATTTGCGCCACTTTCACAAAATCGCCGCTTGCCCTCGCATTGCGAAGATTTTCCGCTTTCTCCCGCAAACGTTCCCTTTCACGAACCAGTCGTTCCAATTCTTCCTCGATTCGATTCAGATTCGCTCGCGTCGCAATCTTGGAAACGGCTATCTCCTCCAGGCCTTCCGGTGTCTTGACGTTCCGCACCCTTTGAAGTTTGGCTCCTAACGCCGCAATCTTGCTGTCGTACGCCTGGATCTGGCCCAATATGTATTCCTTCAACTCCATCGTGCTCTTCCGGCGTTCGTTCTCGAAAAACTCAACAACCGCCTCGGCATAGGCGTTGCAATAATCCGCCAGTTGCCGAGGATCGGATCCCACGGTGCGGATTTGAAGAATGTTCGATTGGGTAAGGTTCTCGACGTGAACCTCCGCCCGGATTTCCCGTGCCAGGATTTCCTCCGAGGTCATTCCATAACGATCAGGAAGGGAGTGTCGAAGTTTTCGAGCTGCCAGCGCCGCGACATCACGACTTGTCGCCAGTTTTGCCATCGTTGCTTTCTCGAACGTCGAGACAAACCCTCGGGTCAACCCCATCCCGCTTCGAATGAGGTTTTTCTGTATTTCAATTAGTGCTCGCGCCTCATAGACGGATGGGATCGTCATTCCATACCAGTACGCCCCAACCAAAAGCGCAAGAAAGGGGATGAAAACATGGAGGAGGCGACGCCGAAAAACCCGCCAGTAATCCCCCAACGTCATTTCGGAGATTCCGGACGTGTTCAAACGATTTCCTCCATCCTAAAATTTCCCCCTTTTTGCCGACCGC